>JAISJJ010000132.1 GCA_031261585.1 Oscillospiraceae bacterium | reverse complement strand
GAAAACATCATCGCGGTGTTCGGGTCGTTTGACGAGAATCTGCGAATTTTGGAGACGGAACTGAACGTCAAGATCGCCGACCGCAACTCGGAACTCACGATCTCGGGCGACGCGGAGCGCACAGCGCAGGCGGAGCGCGTGATCTCGGGTCTGCTGACGCTCGCGTCCAAGGGCGAGAACATCGACGAGCGGCAGGTGCGGTACGTCCTCGGGCTTGTGCGCTCGGGGCAGGACAACAAGGTCGGCGAGCTGCTGTCCGACGTGGTGTGCATCACCGCAAAGGGCAAGCCCGTCAAGGCGAAAACGCTCGGGCAGAAGGAGTACGTCGACGCGATCGGCAAGAACACCGTGACTATCGGCGTGGGTCCCGCGGGTACGGGCAAGACGTATCTCGCTGTCGCGGCGGCTGTCGCGGCGTTCCGTGAAAAGGCGGTAAACCGCATTATTCTCACGCGTCCCGCCGTCGAAGCGGGTGAGCGGCTCGGATTTTTGCCAGGCGACTTGCAGAGCAAGGTCGACCCGTATCTGCGCCCGCTGTACGACGCGCTGTTCGAGATGCTCGGCGCGGAGACGTACAACAAGTACCTCGAACGCGGCAACATCGAGGTCGCGCCGCTCGCGTACATGCGCGGACGGACGCTCGACGACAGCTTCATCATACTCGACGAGGCGCAGAACACGTCAAAGGAGCAGATGAAGATGTTCTTGACGCGTCTCGGATTCGGCTCGAAAATTGTGATAACGGGCGACATCACGCAGATCGACCTGCCGCCCGACAAGGTCTCGGGGCTGAAAGACGCGATACGCGTACTCGAAGACGTGCGCGATATCTCCATCTGCCGCCTGACCGCGCAGGACGTTGTGCGCCACCAACTCGTACAGCGCATCATCGAGGCGTACGAAAAACGCGGCAACCCGACAGGCACCGCGCCCGGTTCGTCGATACCGCTGAAACCTCGGACAACCTATCGGAGGAAAGAGAAGTAATATGGGACATAAAATTTTTGTGCGCGACGCCCTGCCGTCCGCGTACACAGGGCGAAAACTCGACCCGCGCAACATACGCGACGCGGTGACGTTCACGCTCGACGCGGAGGACGTAAAATTCCCGTGCGACGTGTCCGTCACGCTGACGGACGACGCGGGGATTCGCGAGATCAACGCGCAGTACCGCGAGATCGACACCGCGACGGACGTGTTGTCGTTCCCGTTGCAGGATTTCGCGCCCTCCGAGTACGCAATGCCCGAGTACGATTTAGCGTCGAAGCGCGTACCGCTCGGCGATATCGTGCTGTCGGTGGAGCGCGTCGCCGCGCAAGCCGAGGAGTACGGCAACACGCAGGGGCGCGAGGCGACATACCTCACGGTGCATTCGACGCTGCACCTGCTCGGCTACGACCACACCGACGAGGGTGCGGACAAGCAGTTGATGAGAGCGAGGGAAAAAGAGATTATGCGAGCGTTAGGATACGACGACGCAATTGACAATTGACAATGTACAATTGACAATTAGGACGAGGGTTGCGGGGACGGGGGACAAACCCCCGCCGCTTGCGAGCGGCACCCCCTTTCCGAAAGGGGGCAGGGTTGGACGTGAGTTGCGTGACCTCCCACCGCCGCCTTTCGGCGGCACCTCCCTCTATGAGGGAGGCTTGGACGGCGCGTTCCAAAAAAGCCTCCCTCTCAGAGGGAGGTGCCGTCCGCAGACGGCGGAGGGAGACCCCCGTCCATCGTCCAAACGTCCATCGTCCCCGCCCCCTTTCGGAAAGGGGGTGCCGTCCGCAGACGGCGGGGGTTTGTTCCCCGTCCCCCACGGTCGACACACACGCCAAAACCACCGCACAAAGAAAGGCTACACATGAGCATCACCAAAAACGCAATGATTACAATCGCGGGGCGACCCAACGTCGGCAAATCGACGCTGCTGAACGCCCTGATCGGCGAGAAAATCGCCATCGTGACACCGAAACCGCAGACGACGCGGCACCGCATATTCGGTGTCGTGAACCGCGCGGACGCGCAACTCGTGTTCACGGACACACCGGGGTTCCACAAACCGCGCACGAAACTCGGGGAGCGCATGGTCAGCGTCGTGCGCGAGTCGATTGCGGACGTGGACTGCGTTGTCCTCGTCGTCGAACCCGTCGCGACGATCGGCACACAGGAGCAACTGCTGATCGAGCGGATCGCGGAGTCGCGCGTCCCCGCGATACTCGCGATAAACAAGATCGACACGGCGGCGCGCAACGCGGTGCTGCCCGTTATCGCGGCGTATTCCGCGGCGCATGAGTTCGCGGCTATCGTGCCGATCTCGGCGAAGTCGGGCGACGGGTTGCCCGAACTGCTCGCGGAGCTTGAAAAGTTCGCGGGCGCGGGTCCGCAACTCTTCCCCGACGGCGAGGTGACGGATCAGCCCGAGCGCGCCGTCGTGGGCGAGATCGTGCGCGAGAAACTGTTGATATCGCTCGACCGCGAGGTGCCGCACGGTACTGCGGTTGAGATAACGAAGTTTTCCGAGCGCGGCGACGAGGACGCACCGATTATAGACATCGACGCGACGATATACTGCGAAAAACAGTCACACAAGGGCATCATCATCGGCAAAAACGGCGAGATGCTGAAAAAAATCGGATCGGCGGCGCGCGTCGACATGGAGCGATTCATGGGTGCGAAAGTGTTTTTGCAACTGTGGGTCAAGGTGCGCGAGAATTGGCGCGACAGCGACGGCGCGATCAGAAATTTCGGTCTGGGGGAGTGATATTCTATGATTAAACGCTTACTGTATGCATTTGTCGCCGTAATACTCATCGCGGCGACGCTGAGTTCATGCGGCGGCAACGGGGTTCCCGCAACGTCGCCGACACCCGACGTGTCGCCGTCGGCGGAGGTGTCCCCGTCGCCGACACCCGAGTTGTCGCCGTCGCCGTCGCCCGTCGTGTCGCCGACAGCCGACCCGACGCTCGTGGCGTGGAACGGCGCGGTCGAACACGTGTTTTTCCACACGCTGATCACCTATCCCGAGTTGGCGTTCCACGGTCCCAACGCCAAGGGCAACGACGACTGGATGGTCACGGTACCCGAGTTCAACAAGATCATACAGAGCCTGTACGACAAAAACTTCATCATTGTCAACATGAACGACGTGTGGAGCGAGTACACGAACGCCAACGGCGCGCAGCGCATGAAGCAAAACACGCTGTACGTACCCGCGGGCAAAAAACCGCTCATCATCTCGTTCGACGACATCTCGTACTACCCCTCGTACATCGGCGACGGGTACCCCACGAAGCTCATTCTCGGACAGGACGGCGATATCTGGGCGTACGCCGTTGACCCGCGCGGCAACACCGTGATCTCGCAGGATATCGACGCAATTCCGCTGCTCGACCGATTTATCGAGGAACACCCCGACTTCTCGCTGAACGGCGCGAAGGGCATGTTGTGCATGACGGGTTACGAGGGACTGTTCGGCTACCGCACGCAGGTCAACTCCTACGGCAACACGCCCGAGGAGGAGACGCGGAGGCAAGCCGAGATACTGCGCGTCAAGCCGATAATCGCGCGCCTGCGTGAGACGGGCTGGTACTTCGCGAGCCACACATGGGGTCACATCAACCTCGGCAGCGCGAGTTTTGAGACGCTGAAAGCCGACACGAAACGCTGGAAAGATCAGGTCGAACCGCTGCTCGGGTCGACGACGATTCTCGTATACCCGCACGGCGCGCGCCCCGACAGTTCCACGGGCGGCGACGTATGGGTGAACAACGCGGGGACGGAGGTCAAGTGGCTGCTCGATCAGGGGTTCCGCATGTTCTGCTCCGTCGGACCCAACTATTTCACGAAAATCCGCGACGACGTTCCCGCGCTGATGTGCGACCGAATAGACATCGACGGCATAAAACTGCGCGGCGACCCCGAAAAGCTGATCCGCTTCTACGACGCCCGCCTCGTCTGGGACGACGCGAGAATAGTGGATAATGATAAGTTCAAAAGGGCATGGTGAGTTGGCAGTTAACAATTAACAGTTAACAGTTAACAGTTTACGTGAGCAGGACGGGGGTTACGGTACAGACCGCAACCCCCGTCCTCGTTGTTAACTGTTAACTGTTCGTTGTTAACTGTCACAAAGTGACAACCGTCACTCCTATCTCGCCCTCGCCGTATTTGCCTAGCCTGAATCCTTGTACGCGTTCTCGGCGCAGCATTTCGTGTACTGCTGAGCGGAGCGCGCCTGTGCCTTTGCCGTGGATTATGCGCACGGATTCGAGATGCGCGAGACGGGCGGCGTCGAGATACAGCTCAATCGCGGCGAGCGCGTCGTCCACCGTGTTGCCGCGCACGTCGATCTCGGGGCGCACGACGGCTTCCGTATTCGCGCGCGTGACGCTGACGGCGGACTGCGGCGACGGCTTCTTTTTGCTCTCAATCAGCCGCACTTCGGCGCGTTTCGCCGTTATCTTCATGATGCCCGCTTGCAGTTCCAGCGAATCGCCGTGCGCCGTGATAACGTCGGCTTCCGTGTCGAATTTCAGCAGTTTCACGCGGTCGCCCGCGACGATCTCGCGCGTATTCTCGGGAATTTCGGTGTCCTCGTAGGAGCGGCGCGTGTGAATCGCGTCGTCCTGCGCGTTCAGTCGGCGGAACGCCTCCGCTTTCGCCTCGTTCAGCCGTGTGAAGTCCTGATCCTCCTCGGCGGCGCGGCGCAGGTCGTTCAGTTCGTCGAAAATCGCGCTGATCTCGCCGCGCGCGCTGTCCACGAGACGCTGAGCGTCGCGCCGAGCCTTGGTCGACGCGTTCTCGCGCTCGCGTTCAAGCTGTGAGCGGTACTGTTCGACGATACGCGCGTCGCGGGCGGCATCGGTGCGGAGTTTGTACGCCTCGTCGCGCTCGTTTTCGGCGTCGCGCCGCGCGGCTTCGAGCCGACCGACAGCGTCCTCGAAGTTGCGCGTCTCACCTGTGATGTTCTCACTCGCGCGCGCAATCACGGATTCGGGCAGACCGAGCCGCCGCGAAATCGCGAACGCGTTCGACTTGCCGGGAACGCCGATCAGCAGACGGTACGTCGGTTTCAGCGTGTTCACATCGAACTCGCACGACGCGTTTTCCACGCCCGACACGTTCAGCGCGTAAGTTTTCAGCTCGGAATAGTGCGTCGTCGCGGCGGTCAGCGCACCGCGCGCCCGCGCGTACTCGATCACGGCAATCGCGAGCGCGGCACCCTCGACGGGGTCGGTTCCCGCGCCGAGTTCGTCGAACAGCAGCAGTTTGCGCCCGCCGTCGTCGTAGTCCTCGTCGTCGCCCTCGCCCGACACGGCTTTCAGTATACGCACGATGTTCGTCATGTGCGACGAGAACGTGGACAGCGACTGTTCGATACTCTGCTCGTCGCCGATATCCGCGAAAATGCGCGAGAACACGGGCAGCCGCGCGTCGGACTCGGCGGGAATGTGCAGTCCGCACTGCGCCATCGCGCACAGCAGACCGATTGTTTTCAGCGCGACGGTCTTACCGCCCGTGTTCGGCCCCGTTATAACGAGCGTGTCGAACGCGCCGCCGAGCCGAATGTCCACAGGCACGGTCTTGCCGCGCTCCAATAGCGGGTGGCGGCAACGGCGCAGATACACGTCGTTGCGGTCACTGTTCTCGTCCGTAAACTCGGGCGCGTGAGCGTCGAGCTTCATCGAGAGCTTAGCCTTTGCGAATATCAGATCGAGCGCGGTCAGCGTCTCCACGTCCGCCGCGATATCGTCCGCGTGAGCCGCCACGTCGGCGGACAGCTCGGCGAGAATCCGCTCAATCTCCTTTTTCTCTTTCGCGAGCAGTTCGCGAATCTCGTTATTCGTCTGCACAACGCCCATCGGCTCGATGAACAGCGTCGAACCCGAGCCCGACACGTCGTGTACCAGCCCGGGCAGCGCGGACTTCTGCTCCGCCTTGACGGGGACGACGTAGCGGTCGTTGCGTATCGTGATGATCGGGTCCATGAGAGCCTTTTGGTACGTCGGCGACGTGATGATTTTGTTCAGTTGCGTGCGGATTTTGTCGCCCGCGACGCGCATGTGGCGGCGAATCGACGCGAGTTCGGTGCTTGCGGCATCGGAAATCTCGTCCTCGCCGACGACTGCGGTCGATATCTTCGTCTCCAAAAACCGATTGGCGCGCAGGGCGTAGAACATGCTGTCGATGACCGTACCCTCGCTCCGATCCGCGTTGCGGTAGCTCAGCGCACCGTCTGCCGCCCGCAGAACGGACGCGACATCGGTCAGCTCGACGGTGTTCAGCGCGCCGCCGATCTCCGCGCGGCGCACGGCGGATCGCACGTCGCGCACACCCGAAAAGCTCGGCAGTCCGCGCACCTGCGACATCGTGCGCGCCGCCGTCGTCTCGTCGACAAGGTACCGCGCCTCGAAAAGCTCCGTCGCGGGGCGCAGAGACAGCGCGTTCTCCTTCGCGGCGGGGCTTGTACATTCGGCGGCGAGTAGCGCGAGAACGGCGGGAAGTTCGAGTGTTTGCAGGGATTTTTCAAATAGTGTCATCAATGCGTTCCTTTGCGTCATTTGTCAAACGACATGCGGTTCAGGTATTGCAGCGCGCGTTTCTCAGCGTCCTCGCGCACGACCAAACCGACGCGGCTCGAACTGCGCAGCGCGATGTAGAGGTTCGCCGCCGCTTTCAGCGCGCGCACACAGTCGGCGCGGTCGTACCGCGCGATGGTGTCGGCGAGACGCGCGACCTCGTTCGGGGCGTTGCGCTCGATATGGCGCACACCGCGCGGCGGCTGCCCGTTGCGCATCTGGATCAGCGGACCCAGCACATTGTGCCGCAGGAAATCGAGCGAACCGAGCACGTCGAACAGCTCACCGCGTCCCGCGCGCGCCGCCGCGTAGTGCAGCCAGACCCAGAAACGGTCCTCAAACCACTGCATATCGGGGTGCGGCACCTTGACGGGCAACGTCGCGAACGCCTCGGACAGCGCGGCGTTCTTCTCGTACAAAATCACGGGTTCCTCGTACCGATCGGCGGCGTCGAGCGGACGCTGAAAGTTCAGGTCAACGTGCAGCGGCGGCTCGTCGTACAGGCATATCAACCGCTCGGGCTGCTCGATATGCTCCGCCGTGAAGCACGACAGCAACACGCCGAGCCGCCCCGCAATCTCGACGCGCTCGGCGAGCACCTCGTCGTACCGCTCGGGGTCGATGGCGACGACAAAGTCCAGCCCCGAGAACTCGTCCATGAGTTCGCGCTTCACATAAGACCCGCCGAGCGCGACACCGACGACGCGCTCATCGCGCCGCAGAATCGGCAGCGCGGTGTTGATAAAAGACTGTTGTGCGCCTGTGATCATTGCGGTGTACCTCAATTTGCAGATTTTTTTCGTATATCGCTTAATATCAGGTTATGCGACGTAGGGCGCGACGACTCGGCGCGCCGTTTGCCCACGGATTATGCGTAATTATTCGGGCAGTAGGGGCGACCATTGTTCGCCCGTCTGCCCTGCGCAAACCCCTGCGGGCGGCCGATGACCGCCCCTACGATGTTGCGTGAAAACATACCGTTGCGTGAAACACGATGTGTTGCGTTGGTCAATGAACGCTTGAAATTTTGCGCGTCCTCGCGTGTTTCATCACCGCTTTCACCGCTATCACGGCGAACAGCACCGCGACGGACACTATCGCCGTGAATCCGCCGGGCGCGACATCGAGGTAGTACGACGCGGTCAGCCCGCCGAGAATGTCGAACAGCGAGAACGCGACGGACGCGAGCAGCGTCGTGCGGAACCCTCGCCCGAGTTGCAGCGCGGCGGCGACGGGCAGCGCGATCATCGAACTGAGCACGAGTACCCCGACGACACGAATCGAGACGGACACCGCCGCCGCGACGAGTATCATGAACAGGTAGTTGTACGCGCGGACGCGGACACCCGCGATGCGCGCCGCCTCCTCGTCGTAGCTGATGAACACGAGGCGGTCGTAGAACAGAATCAGCGACAGAATCGCGGCGGCGCACAGCCCGAGCGTCATGAACATATCCGCGCGCGTGATCGTCAGCACACTGCCGAACAGAAAGCTCTCGGCTGACCGCGTCATCGTGCCGCGCGACATCAGCGTCACCGCCACGCCGACGGACAGCGCGAGGACGACAGTCAGCACCAGTTCCGCGTTCTTGATGCGCTCACGCATGAACTCGATGAGCGCGCCGCACCCCGCCGTCACCGTGAACGCGCCGATTATCGGCACGCCGCCGAGTGTGAGCGCGACGGACACACCCGCGAGTGACGCGTGCGACAGCGTATCCCCGATCATCGAGTACCGCCGCAGCACGAGAAATATCCCGACGCACGGGCAGAGAACCGCGATAAAGAACGACACGGCGAACGCCTGCCGCATGAAATCAGGCTGTAACATCAGAATCCCCCAAAAACTCGCGGGCGTACTGTTCGGGCGTGCAGATATGCCCGTGACCGCCCGACAGGTGGTATATATGCGTGGAGTTCGCCATCGCGGCGGCGAGATTGTGCTCGACGGAGACGATGGTCACGCCGTCGTCGCGGTTCAGGCGGCGCATGAGCGCGTAAATCTCCTCGGCGGACGCGCGGTCGATCCCCGTGGACGGCTCGTCGAACACGAGCAGCTCGGGCGACCCGATCAGCGCGCGCGCGATCAGCATCTTCTGGCTCTGACCGCCCGACAGTTCCCCGACGAGCGCGCCGCGTTTGTCCGACAGCCCGACGAGTTCGAGAACGCGCGACGCTTCGGTGTCCGCAGACCGCCGCGACTTGTCGATGTGCCGCAACCGCGCATACGACCGCAGCATCTCCGCGACGGTCAGCGGGAACGCGGCGTTCTGCTCCGCGCGGCGTTGCGGCACGTATCCCGTCACGTCGGCGGCGCACTCAATCGTGCCGCGCGCGGGTTTGAGCAGACCGAGAGCGAGCCGCATGAGCGTACTCTTGCCGCTGCCGTTGTCGCCGACGACGGACACGTACTCCCCGCGCGGAATGTGCAGCTCAACGCCGCGCAGAACGTACGGTTCCCCGCCGTCATAAGAAAACCACAGGTCGTGTGCTGTAATCATGTTACCCCTCATGCGTATTTTGTCAATTATAACGCATATGAGAAAGATTTGCAAGGGGGAATGATGGCAATTGACAGTTAACAGTGAACCTTTAACAGTTAGGGGGGTTGGACGGGGGAGGGGGGACAAACCCCCGCCGCTTGCGAGCGGCACCCCCTTTTCGAAAGGGGGCTGGGACGATGGACGAGGGACGGGGGTCTCCTTCCACCGTCTGCGGACGGCACCTCCCTCTGAGAGGGAGGCTTTTTGGGAGCGCGTCGTCCAAGCCTCCCTCATAGAGGGAGGTGCCTCCGAAAGGCGGCGGTGGGAGGTCACGTAACCCACGTCCAACCTTGCCCCCTTTCGGAAAGGGGGTGCCGTCCGCAGACGGCGGGGGTTTGCCCCTCGTCCCCCGTTCTAACCTCTAACCTCCAACCTCTAACATCTCAAAAAAACAAGGGTCACGGCAAAACCGCAACCCCCGTCCTACTCTCGTAACTGTTAATTGTTAATTGTTAACTGTTAATTGGCAACTGCTTGCCGTATGATGCTCTTTTTCTTCCAACGGCCGATCTTGTAGTACACGAGCGTGATCACGACGCCGATACACATACATATCACCATGCCCCACATCATCATGTCGGGGTTGCCGTTCGGCCACGCGCCGTCCGCCGCGGTTTTCGACGCGAAGATGAGAATCAGCGTGACAGGCACTTTCAGAAAAACGTTGATTATCAGGGAAATCCACATCGTGCCGACCGAGTCGCCCGCACCGCGCATCACGCCGTTGAACGTCATGTTCACCGCCATGATGATGTACGCGGGAACCATGATTGTGATGAAGCCCATGCCCATCTTCACAAGCGCGTCTGTGGCAACTTGATCCACGATCGGCTTACCGAATTTATCCAAGACTTTCACGCCGTCAACTTCGACCATAACTTTGAGGAAGAGGGCGAACAGATACTTGCCCCAGATGAGAATCGCGGCGACCATCACGAGCGTGAACGCCATGCTCATTATGAGTGTCGTTCTGCCGCCCTTTTTCACGCGATCCATCTTGCCCGCGCCGATGTTCTGTCCCGTGTATGTACTGACCGCGTTTTGAAACGCCATACACGGCATGACCGCGAAGCCGTCCACGCGCATCGTCGCGCCCTGCGCCGCAAAAACGCTGCTGCCCATCGCCATGATGAACGGCTGCATCACGATGTTCGACAGGAACATGACCGCCATCTGAATACCCGTCGGCAGTCCGAGCCGCACTATCTGCCGCACGATAACGCTTTTTAGCTTCAGCGTCGCGCGGTTGATGGAGAACAGTTGCTTTCTGTGCAGTATGCGCACTGTACAGGCAATCGCGGAGATCAGTTGTGAGGCGACAGTCGCCACCGCCGCACCCGCGACACCTGCTTCAGCTCCCCACTTCGCGCTCCACGACGAGACAAGCCAAATATCGAGAAATATGTTGATGACAACGGCAATGAGCAACGCAATCAGCGGGAACACCGAATCGCCCAAGCCGCGCAGTATGCCGCTCATGACGTTGTAGAAGCCGCTCGCCGCCGTTCCCCAGAACAGTATGAGCAGATAGATGTGCGTCATGCCTAAAATATCTTCGTTTGTTTCGAGAAGTTTCAGCAGCGGCGAGGTGAGCGGAACGGATATAGCCGTGAGTACGACGCTCATGATGATCATCAGCGTTATCGCGTTGCCGACGGACAACCCGAGATTTTCGTTGTCCTTTGCCCCGAAATACTGCGACACCATGACCGTGACACCCGCGCCAACCGCCATGAGAAACACGAGGAAGAAGTTCACAATAGGTCCCGTCGCTGTGACGGCGGACAATGCGTCCGAGCCGATATAGTTCCCGACAATTGCGGCATCGGCGGCGGAGTAGAGCTGCTGTATGATGTTACTGATCAGCATCGGTATCGCGAATTTCCAGAGACACGAGGACGTTTTGCCGACGGTCATGTCCTGTTCGCCGAACAGCGACCTGAACTTACCGCCGATTGCAGTTAACGCATTTGACATAATTCTTTCACCTTTAATTCACATTTATCAATATTATATCACACGTTATCGCGATACGCAATCACAAATTTGACAAATCGCTCTCGGTCAGCCCAAATTCGCACAGCAATTCGACGGCACGCGACATTTTGCGCTCGGCGGCGGCTATCGCGTCCTCGTCCCCCGCGAATTTTTCGCGCATCCGAGCCGTCTGCACCGACGGCGGCACGATTTCCCCCCGCCTGCACAGTTTATCCGCAAGATACAGCAGTTTTTCCTCGTTCGACGCGTCATAATCGGGCGCGTCCATGTGCCGCGCGACGAGTTTCGCGCAGTCGGGGTACCCGAGCCGCATGAGCGTCGCGGCACCGACGGCGGCGTGTTCGTCCCGCGCGCGCTCGATATCGTGCAACAATGCGGCGGCTCGCAACAACTCACGGTTCACGTCAACTGCGCATGTTTCCGCGATTTTCAGCGCGGTTGCGGCGACGTGCCGCCCGTGTTCCGCGATGTCGGGCGCGGTGCCGAGCGCGGAGAGTAACGTCTCGGCGTCGGCGGGGAACGTCGGAAATCCCAGATAACGCAACAGTTTGGCGTAATCGTCGGGCGTGTCCATGTCGAGCAGAATACCCGCGTCGTCGACGGGGATATCGCGCGACGGTTGCGGGTGCAGATAACCGCGCGCACCGTCGCTGCCGTCGTGTTTCAGCAGTCCGTCGGCATACTTCGCGGGTATCAGCGGGGGATGACCGCGCCGACCCGCGTGCGTAGGGTACAGTATTGCGTCGTCGCTCGGTACGTACCGCGAGATGAGTGTTTGCAGCATGTTTGGCGACACGGCGCAGCAGTCGGCGGGCAGCAGAAAGAACGCGTCGCAGTCGCCGCTCAGCGCGCGCAACCCCGTCTGCACCGACGAGAACATGCCTGTGCGGAACTCGTCGTTGTGCGCGATTGTGACGTTCACGCCGACGATCGCGCGCGTCAACTCGTCCGCGCGGTGACCCGTGACGACGATCGGCGCGGTGCCGCACGTTGCGGCGCAGTCGATTGTGCGGCGAATCGCGGTCGTGCCGCCGACGGGCAGCAGCGGTTTGAACTCCGTCATGCGCGACGACAGCCCCGCCGCGAGAATGATCGCCTGAACGGTCATAAAGTCACCTCCGACCACGTCCCCGAGTCGAGAAAATACAGCCCGCCGCGCGATACGGGCTTGCCTGTGACGCGCGTCATCGCGGCGGCGTACTCGCGAATCTGGTACGTGTACTGCGCGGTTTTTTCAGCGATTGCAGTATCGGAGCGCGTACGGTCGGTCTTGAAATCGACTATTATAAGTGCGTCGCTCGCATCTATGGCGAGGTCGACGACACCCTGAAACAGCACGAGGTCGCCGCCCGCTTCCGCCCACACCTCGTCAGCGCGGCGCAGCAGCGAGAACTTGAACTCGCGCATCGTTCGGTGTTCAGCGTCCGCCGCGATCGCGATTTTGCCGATATCCGAGCCGAAAAACGCCGCGATTTTCGCGTCGTCACCGTCGCGCAACGCCTTGGGGTCGACGACACCGTCCGCGACAAGCCGCGCAAGCTCCGCGCGCACGTCATCGAGAGTGCCGCACCGCGCGTAGTCGAGCCGCAACATGACGTTATGCACCGCCGTGCCGTGTTCCGAGCCCGTGAGCGGCGCGGTTTCGAGCACGAAATCGGGTCGGCGGTACGGCAAATCGTCCGCAACGCCGCTCGGCGCGGTACTCTGCGCGTCCTCGGCGGTCTCAACGGACTTCGCGCCGCGCAACTCCGTGACCGTGAGCTTCGATGGCAGCGTCACCGCGCGCTCATGCGGATAGACGAACGGCTCGGGGGGCGCAACGAGCGGTTGCGGCGGTGAAAACTCTTGCGGCAACTCGACTTTTCGCGCGTCGGGTATGTCCGACGGGTCGATCACCGCGATATCCCACATGCCGCGGTACGGCTGAATCTCGGCGGTCGGGTCGATGAGCCGCGTACCCTCGGGACGCGACAGCAGCGCGAGATACACCATCGACGCGAGGTCGGAGCGCGCACCGACGACGTTCGGCGGCACGGGCGCGGTCGCGTCAGCTTCGAGAGACTGCGGTTTTTTCGAGTTGCGCGTCAGGCACGATGACAATATGAGGTGTTCGCGCGCTCGCGTCATCGCAACATATAGTAGCCGCAACTCCTCGCTCACCGTCTCCGCGCGCAGTCTCCGCTCAATCGCGAGACGCGGCAACGTCGGATATTCGAGCCGCCGCAACGGGTCAACGCGCCGCACGCCCGCGCCGAGTTCGGGGTGGAACACGATGGGTTCGCGTTCGTCATTGAAATTGAAGCGTTTGTGGAGCGACGGCAGGAAAACGATGGGAAATTCCAACCCCTTCGACCTGTGAATCGTCATGATTTTCACGCCGACACCCTCGCGTTCGGGCGCGCTCGGCGATATGCCGCGCTCTCGCAGACGCTCGACATGCGTCAAAAACGCAGAGATACCAACGTATCCGCGCTCCTCGAACTCACGGCACAGTTCGGCGAGTCGCGTGAGATTGCGCCGCCGCGCGGTGCCGTCCTCCCACGCCGAGACGTTGACAAGCAGACCCGTAGCGTCGAAAACGTGCCACAGCAGCTCGTCAGCCGCCATGTCGCGGGCGAGCGCGCGGAACCCGCTCAACTCCGCGAGAAACGCGCGGCAATGCGCGTCCGTCTCCGCGTGTGCGCGCACGGCGTCATAAAAATCGCCTGATTTCAACGTGTTGCGCGCCGCCGCAAGTTCGTCCGACGTGAACGCGTACACCTGCGACGACATGACGGCGGCGAGCGGCACATCCTGACGAGGGTTGTCGATGATTGACAGAAACGCGAGCGCGAGTTCGACCTCGTGGCGCGCGAAAAAGTCGTCGCGCGAGTCGTCGTCAACGGGAATACCGAGTGTTTCCAACGATTCACGGAACGCCGCCGCGCGCTGTCCGCGTGAGCGCAGAATGATTGCGACATCGGAGTACCGCGCCGCGCGCGCCCCCGTCTCCTCGTCGGGAATCACGGTGCCGCGCTCGATCATCTCGCGGATTTGCGACGCGACATGGCGCGATTCGAGCGCGAGCGCGTCGTCCGATTCGCCGTCCTCATCGACCTCAATCGCAGTCGCGTCAATGACTTGCAGGCGCACCGACGCGCCGCCGTCAGCGTCCGACCGACCCGCGATGAGCCGTTCGCGCGCCGTGTAATCGAGGTCGCCGACGCGCCGCGACATGACGTTCTCGAACACGTCGTTGACCGCCGCGACGACGCTCCCGCGTGAGCGGAAATTCTCGGCGAGGACGACGCGCCGCCCTCCGTTCGCGTCGAGTTCGTCGGGCAAACTCTCGTATCGGTCGAGGAAAAGCCGAGGATTCGCAAGCCTGAAACGGTATATCGACTGCCGCGCGTCGCCGACCGTCGTGAGCCGCCGCCCGCCGCCCGACACGAGCCGCGCGAGTGTGTCCTGCAACGACGACACGTCCTGATACTCGTCGACCATGACCTCGCGGTAACGCCGCGAAAGCTCTTGCGCGAGAGGGGATTGCGCACCGTCAGGCGCGCGCAGGAGACGCAGCGCGAGATGTTCGAGATCGGTGAAATCGAGCGCGCGCCGACGCAGTTTTTCCGCGTCGTACAACTCGCGGAATTCGCGCGTCACGTCGAACAGCTCACGCAGAATCTCAGACGTCGCGGCGATGTCGTCGCGGTGTTCGTCAGAGGTCGCGTCGAACAGTTTCGCGAGTGATTGCAACGCCTTTTTGCACTCGTCGCGCGCGTGCTTCAAAAATTCGGGCGCGCCGCCCTTGACCGACGGCAGACGCGGGAAGTCGAAATTCGCGGCGATAAGCGCGGAATCCCACCCGTCGCCGCACGCCGCGATAAACGAGCCGAGTTGCGCGACAATCGGCGCAACAGCGTCAAAAAACCGAGCGTTTTCAGGCGATTCAGCGAGTTCGTCCGACACGTCGGACATGCGTGCGCGCCACATCTCCGCCGTGTCGCGCGCGTCGTCGAGCAACGACGCGCCCCACCGCGTCTCGGACGCGTCGGCGAAGTCGGTGTCGCCGATTGCGCGCGCGGCGGCATCGTCGGGGTCGGGATTCGCCATGAGATTCGTGTACGTTTTCAGTACAATCTCGTGCAGCGCGCTGTCGTCGCGCCCGGGTGACAGCGCGTCGACAAGCCGCAAAAACTCAGGCGACGCAACGGCGTAACGGTTCTCCAACGTGCGCCGCACGACAGACGCGCGCCATGCCGCCGTCTCGCTCTCGTCCGCGACGCGGAAGTCGGGCGCGATACCCAAAATATGGGCGTTCTCACGCACGATACGCGCGCAAAAACTGTGGATTGTGCCGATCTCGGCTGACGCGACGAGCCGCGACTGCCGCCGCAGACGCGCGTTGTCGGGGGCGTCCGCAATTGCGTCCGTCACGGCACGGCGAATGCGGTCGCGCAGTTCGGCGGCGGCGGCGCGCGTAAACGTGATAATCAAAAAATCGCTGATATCGCAAGGGTCGGACGCATCGAGTACGCGCGACATCAGCCGCTCGACGAGCACGCGCGTCTTGCCCGAACCCGCGCCCGCCGATATCAGCAGCGTGCCGCCGCGGTGTTCAATAGCCGCTTTTTGCTGCGGAGTTGCGTTAAACGAACTCATTCATCCACCTCCGCGTCCACTTTATCCCAAAATTCGCCGATTTTCAACTTCGGCAGATACCGTGGCTTGTCCGCACCCGACGCGCCGAACGTACACGCCGCGCGGAAGTCGCAGAACTCGCAAGGCGTTCTGCCGTCTCGCGAATACGGGCGCGGCGCGACATCGCCCGACACGACAGCGTCGCCGACGCCGCGCAATCTGCGTTCCGCGAGCAGCGTCAGCGCGTCGATGCGCTCGGGCGGCAGGACGTTGTCGCCGACGTACTCGCCGTCGCCCGTGACCTTGACGGGGAGGTACGTTTTCGCACCGTGACCGTGTTCCAGCGCGTCGATCACCGCGCCGTCATTCAGCAAAAAGCCCTGACGTTGCAGTCGTTTAGCAAGTTCAACCTCGACCTCATGCTCACTCGCGGAGCGCGGCAGTCTCGCGTTCACGTCGCGCGCGGGAATGTACAGCGCGGCGGACGGCACGAGCGGCGCGTCATGCGGCAGAATCTCCGACGACCGACCGAGTGCGTACAGATATATGAGCATCTGCAAGTTCAGCCCGTAGTAGAAGTCTTGCAATCGGAACGATTTAAGCCCTGTCTTGTAGTCCGACACGCGCACGAGACGGCGCGTTCCGTCGTCCAGCGTGTCCACGCGGTCGATCACGCCGCGCACCGTCAGCGCGTCCGTCACCGCCGTCTCGAACCGCGACTCGAACGCGAGCGGCGCGAAATCGGACTGCCGCAGTTCGCGCGCAAGGTCGATTGCGACGCGCTCGGTGTCGCGCGCGAGCCGCAGATACAGTTGCCGAAAGCGGTCTCCGCGCTCGTCAAACGCGGTCAGCGTCTCGGAAAAATACGCGTCTGACGCGCGCCGTGCGGCATCCGTCACCGCGTCGTCGTCGATCTCCGCAAACCCGCCGAGCGTTGCCGCGTCTTGCGCGACGCGCTCCAACACGTGATGCACGAACGTACCCGACTGCGGCGCGTCCAGCTCAAATTCGCGGCGCGGTCTGAGCCGCAACCCGTAATTCAGGAAAAATTTGAAAGCGCACTGCACCCGCGTCTCGACGCTCGTCGCCGAAAGCCGCAAAACCTCGCCGTACAACGCCGTAACCGACTGCGGCGCAAGCGGTTGCGGTATCGGCGGCGGCACGCGCGTCTCGTCCGTAATCGCCAGATATTCGCGGTACGGTATCGGCGCGGCGGCGAGATATTGCGGCGGGTCGAGCGTCGCAACCGTTGCGTCGTAAGACTTTGCGAGCCGCGCGACGATGTGTGACGGGCGCGCGGACTCGGGGTATACTATATATAATATCCGCGACGGCAGCGTCAGCGTCGAGTAGATCACATTTTCCTCGCGCAACGCGGCGGTCTCCGCGCCGTCGCCGAGTTGCAGGTCGAGTTTTGCCGCAGTCTCACGCTCGGCGCGCGACAGCACGCCCGACGGCTCCGTTATCGCGGGTATCAACTCGTCCGTCGCGCCCAGTATTATCAAGGCTTTGAGGTCTCGCCGCCGCGACCGCGAGAACTCGCCGACGGTCACGCGGTCGAGTGCGACGGGTATCACGCCCACGTCGTACTGCGACAGCACGAGCGACAGCAGCTTGCGAAATTCCGCGTCCGACACCGCGTAATTCGCGGCGGCGGCGTACAACTCGTCGAGCGCGCTCACCAAAATATCCCATAGCTGCCGATACTCGTCGGCGAGACGCAGCATATCGCGCCCGCGCAATTCCGATTCGCGCCGTTGCAGCGTCTGCGGCAGCTCAATCTCCTCGAAAAACGCATAGAGCGCGCGCAATTTCCCGCCGCACTCGCGCTCACGCCGCAATGCCGCGACCAATTGCCGCAACGGTTCCGCGACACGCCGCCGCAACCCGTCCGCGTCCGCGTCGAGCGCGTCGTTGCCCGAAAACGCCCACGGTTTTTTGCGCGCCCACTGCTCACCGCGCACACCCTGCGCGCGCGCGTAATTTTCGAGCCGATCCGTCTCCGCGTCGTCAAGCCCGATAAGCCCCGTTTTGAGGTACGTCAACACCGTGTCCGCGTCCCACCCCGACAGCGCGACGTCAAGCGCGGCAAGCGTCAGGCGTATCGGAGGCTTCACCGTCACGTCGTCGCGCCCCGCGCGGAACACGGGAACGCCGTAACGCGTCAGCGTCCGTTCCGCCGCCGTATCGTACCCGCCGCCGCGAGAGAACACCGCGATCTCGCGCCACCGCAACCCCGATTTTGCGAGGTTCAGCGCGATTGCCGCCGCGTACTCGCACTCGGTCAGCGCGTCGGGTGCGCGCAGCAGTTCGACGGCGGGCGCGGGCGTATCGGGGCTTGCGCCGCCGTCGATTTTTGTGATCTCGCAGGGGATTGCGTACGTCTCGCACTCGCGCGTGATGCGCCGCGCCGTGTGCCGCGTCAACTCAAACGCGTCGCCGCCCGCCGCGAGATCGTCGCACGTCAGGCAGAACGTCATATCCGCACCGTGGCGAATCAACGCCTGCACGACCGCAAATTCAGGCTCCGTGAAGTCGTTGAAGCCGTCAAAAAAGAACGTCGCCGACGCAAAGCTCGTGTCGCGCACGACCTCCGCGAGCCGTGACACCGCGTCCGACGCGTCGATCACGCCGCTCTGCGCGGCGAGCGCGTCCGTCGATTCAAGCAGAATCGCGAGGTCGCGCAACTTCGCGCCGAGATTGCGGTTGGCATTGTCGTCCGCGCGCTCCGCCGCCGCGGTAAGCAGCTCGGACGTGACGCGCGAATTTTTGAGCTCGCGCAGCGTCGCGTCGAGCGGCGACAGAAACTCGGCTCGCGGCGACGCGCCGCCGTACACGCGCAACGCGTCCGCCCGCTCGGTGAGCGCGCGGTACAGCGTCAGCAGCCGCCCGCCGCCCGACATGAAGCGGCTCGGCAACCCGAGCTCGTCGAGCGCGCGCGACGCGAGCCGCGTAAAACTCAGCGTCTCCGCGTACAGCGACAGTGAGTCGCCGCAGGTTTCGAGCAGTTGCCGCTCCGCCGCGTGTGAATATTGCTCAGGGACGACGAGAATCGCGCGCAGTCCCGCATTCGGTGCGGGAGACTGCACGATATCGCGGATTTGCTCCATGATGCGCGTCGTTTTGCCCGATTGCGCCTGACCGTAGATGATGTTGATCAAAGTATGACATTCTCCGATTGAAAAATCTGTAACATTGTAACATTTTTCGCCGCAGTAGTCAACAGGCGTGATTATCAAGAAAATTATGAATTTCCGCAACAATCCCGTAGGGTGCGACCATCGGGCGCACCGTCTGACCCCATGATTTACGCGCACATGACCAACGGCGCGCCGAGTCGTCGCGCCCTACGAGCACACCTAAATCCCGCAACACCACGTAGGGGCGGCCATTGGCCGCCCGTCGAGGTTGCGCGACATACGGGCGGCCGATGACCGCCCTTACGATTGCGCACGTCCAAATTCCGCAACAATCCCGTAGGGGACGCCGCCCTCGGCGTCCCGTC
>JAISJJ010000115.1 GCA_031261585.1 Oscillospiraceae bacterium | reverse complement strand
TCCATACCGCAGCCGATGTCCACGCCAACCATACCCGGGACGATTTTGTCCGTGATGGTCATCGTCGTGCCGATGGTGCAGCCCATACCGGCGTGAACGTCAGGCATAATACGGATTTTCGCCCCTGCGAATTCCGCTTGGTCGCACACCGCCTGTATCTGCTTCGCCGCGCTGTCCTCAAGGGTGGCGGCAAAGCAGCGCGCGTTATTGTATTGTCCCTTTATCTCAATCATAGTGTTATGCTCCTTTGAGTAGTTGGGTCAGTTGCGAGAGCAAATCTGTTCCGCCGCTGACGGATATGCTGCCCACATTCTCGCAGATTTTCTCCAAAAACTCAAGTTCTTTGAGCTTGTAGAGGGTCTGGTTCTCGTCCATCAGCTTTGCCGTGTTGAGCAAACTGCGCGTGGAGGCGACCTCCTCGCGGCGGGTTATCACGTTTGCCTGCGCCCGCTTTTCCGCAATCAGAACCGTGTTCATGATATTGCGGATTTCGCCGGGCAGGATAATGTCCTTTACACCTGCGTCGGAAAAGGCGACGAAGTATTCCGTCTCTTTTTCTTTCAGACGCTTCAGCATCGCGTCGGACAGTTGCTCCTTGTTCTCGAGAATTTCGTCAAGGCGGTACTTGCCCACATACTCGCGCAGTGCGAGTTGGAGCAGAATGTGGAGCTGCTGCTCGTAATCCTCAATCTCCGTGTGGATTTTCACGTAATCCGTGATTTTATAGTTGCACACGAAGTTGATGCGGAGCGCGACCTTGTCAAGGGTCATCATCTCCTGCCCTGTGATGTCCATCTGCAAACTGCGGGTATCCACAAGCCCCACCGCAATCTTCACGCCGTTGTTCCAGAAATAATATGTACCGGGCTCCAACAGACGGACAAACTTGCCGTCAAAGTACAGTCGCGCTTTTTGATACTCCGCAACCTCCACCTTGGTATACAGGTTTTTGGGAATATACGCAAACAGATACTTCGGGACGTCGTTTGCCACTTCGGGCGTTTTTATGTCCACAACCTGAAAGGTGTGCCTGTCGTGGATTTTGAAAAACGCATACTTGCCGCTTGTGAGCGCACCTGCATACTTGCCGTTCACAAAGTGCAGGGCGAGCGTTTCGTCGGCGACATCGACGGTTTCAACCTCTTTTGCAAGGGTTTCATTCCGCATGAAAATATCGAGGTCATAGTCTGCGGGTTTGAACTCGCCGCCTGTAGGTACAATTACCGCACGCAACCCCGAGCCGAATTTGGAGTGCTTGCCGGGCATCAGGTATTCGGTAAACTTCCCGTTCTTAAAGAGCAGTCCCCGTTGGTTCTCTTGAATAATCGTTCTCACAATAGTCGTTCCTTTCTTGTTGTGTGCTTTTCGAATTACCCCTGCTTATCTTTGCGGCGAGGGAATTGAGCATCGCGGCTTTCACGGCGGGAGACTTGCTTCGGCGGTGAAACAGCTAATGCGGTATCCTTCCCTCGGCAGGGCTAAGAGGCAGCGCGCCGCCGTCACCTCAAAGAGGGTCGGGCTTTGCAGGGCAATTCGATGCACACGTTTTTGATGATTTCCTAAATCATTGAAGCTGTAACGGGCTTCTCCCGTCGTTTTGCATTTTTGAGATGCAATGCCTACCATGGACTGACTTAACAGGTCAGTGCGGGATTCGAACCCGCTGTGCAATTTTTCGCTTGGCATACCGCTGACGCATGGCGTCGCGGCACCGCAGGACTGATCATATCCACGCAAAAGCGACCTTGCGATGCTATTATAAATCCCCATTTGATGAAAATCGTGGTAAAAAAGTTGCGAACTCAATTTCTCAAGTCCGCAACTTTATTGTTTTACTGCCCGCTGCATGGCGAGCCGTTGTTTTATCAGCCCGATAAAATTGTCAGGAGCAGTAACCCTAATCATTTGACCGAAGGACAGAATGCGGATGAGGATTTCCGTCTCGTCCTGCGCTTCGTACCACAGTTGAACCTCATAACGCCGCTCGTCAAGTTTCCGCGTCTCCTTGCGGCAATCGGAAAAGTGCAGCATAACGCGGTCAAGCGCGTTCCTCTCGTCGAGCAGGCTGAAAGCTACGCGGCATTCGCGCCGACGTGGCGGGATAAGTGCTTGCGGCTCATACGGCGCGAGCAACTTACATTCGTCGATGCGCGCGAGGTTGATGTACGCGCCGTATCTCCCGCCTGCCGTTTCAAGTCGGAACTTATCGTCCTTTGCGGAGTATTCAAGTCTGTACGGGATAAATTGTCCATGCAGCATTTTGTTGTTGCGATTACGGTATTTTATGTGTACGCGCCGCTGTTCCCGCATAGCCGTGAGAATTATTTTGAAGTGAGCGATATAATGCTCATCAGTGTACGGGTCGCCGTCGGCATATCGTTCGAAAAACACGAAATCGTCGTGCGTGAACAGCGGTTCGGTGCCTGCAAACCCTGATGCGTCAACGTCAAACAGAGCGATACGCGGGTCGGTGAGCAACGCGCTCAGCCAGCGTTTTTGTAAAATGGTCAGGGGCATTTGCGGCGTGTGCGCGATGGGCGTTTTCAGTTCGCTGTTCATCACAAGCCATTCTTCCTTTTTAATGGCGGGCAGAATGGACAGCATACTCTCGGAAAACGCTTTGTCGCCGATGATTTGCAAGATGCTCTTTTCGGTCAGTTCACCGCGCTGCACCTCGCGGACAATAGCGGCGATGGCGTTAAAATACGCGGAGTAGACTTCGCTAAACAGCATCATCGTCACCTCCGTAAAGAGCGTCAAGTGCCGACAAATCAGACCAGAATTGCTCCTCAACGCGCTTGTTGGAACAGGTCAAGGAAGCAATCCGACCGATAAAGGTTCTGAGCCACGGCATCAGTTCAAGCGCGTCATAAACGTCGGCGGTAAACCTCCACGCGGTGTCGTCAATCTGCGCAATCGTTCCGCATCGTTTCTCACGCTCCAAACGGTGGACGATATGGCTGTCTTTCGGGTCAATCGTCAGGATCATCTCAATATGCTCGATATTTTTTTGCCCGAGTGCCACGCCCCAGATGTGCGGTTGCTCATCTTGCAAGTATTCCTGATACTTCTCATAATCGGGAACCGTTTCCAGTGGCTTGACTTTCAGAATACTGTCCAAACGATAAAACCCGACACCCCGCTTCCAATAGTTATACGCCGCCAGATACTGCCGCCCACCCTGCACGCTGATATAAATTTTGAGCGGAAGCGTCACCGACCGCCTTGTTTTCCTGTTTTTGCCGCCAACAAGTTCAAGCTCCACTCTTTCGCGGCTATGTATCGCGGTGAACAAATCCAGCATAATCCCGCTGTCCAGCGCAAACAGCAAATAGCGGTGCTTAAAGGTAAAAAAGGGTGCCGACGCGTCCTCGTACTTGTCGAGGACATAGCTTCCGATGACACCCATCGGATCATCTTCTGAAAAGAACGAAACAGCTTCGCGCCAAGTTTCCAAACTCGCCCTATCAGATGGCAGACTATAAACGTACTGCTTGCCCTGTTTTTCAGCGGTGATCAGTCCAAGCTCCGCGTACTCTTTCAGCTTTTTCCGCAGAGTGGACTCGTCAAACGGCTCGGCGGCTTTGAACGCCGACAGGTAGTCCGCGTCGATGCTGTCGAGTATTTCGGACATCGTCCGCGCATTGCCGTCAGCCAAAATATCCAGCAGAATAAAATGCAAGCTGACATCGTTTTTTGTAAAGCTGGCTGCTTTCCAAGCCTTGTAAAGCGGATTGTTCGGTATGCGGCGGCTGTCAACGGAAAGAAACACGCTCTTTCCGCTCGATTCCTGACGGAAGGACATATACTCGCCGAGCCAGCTCTCAATCCGCCGCTTTTCGTTGTCATAGCTCCGCGCGCTCTTCGCGTCAAATTCATCACGGCTTCTGAATCCGTAGGCAAAGAACTGCCGCATATAACTGCGGATTCCCGCAAAGGATTTTATAAGTTCGCTGTACGCCACGGATTCACCGCCTTTCGTTTACTTGTTCGTCAAGATGTCTATCTGAAATCGCACCACGCCATGTGGTCGTTGACAACGCCCACGGCTTGCAGATAGCTGTAAATAATCGTGCTGCCAACGAACTTGAAACCCAGCTTTTTCATATCCTTGCTGATTCGGTCGGACAGCGGCGAGGTCAATGCCATGTCCTCGTGCCGCTCCCAATGGTTGACAATCGGCTCGCCGCCGACATAGTTCCAGATGAACTTATCCAAGCCGCCGAGCTGCAAAACAAGCCGCGCGTTTGTTATGGCGGCGTTGACTTTCAGCTTGTTGCGGACTATTCCCGCGTTTTGGAGCAGTTCGGCGACTTTGTCTTCATTATAAGCGGCGATTTTCGCGATGTCCCAGTCGTCGAACGCGGCGCGGTAGTTTTCCCGCTTGTGCAGAATGGTCGACCACGACAGCCCCGCCTGCGCACCCTCGAGAATCAGCATCTCAAACAGCTCGCGCTCGTCGTGGCAGGGCTTGCCCCACTGGTTGTCGTGATAGTCGCGCATGAGCGCGTCGTCTGTGTCGCCCCACAGGCAGCGGTGTTGTGCGCTCATAATATTCTCCACTCGCTACACCCCCATAATCGCGTCGTAGCATGGCTTCGCGCCGCGCGCGTCGAACAACAGCGGCATATTGCGCCGCCTCGGTGCGGGAAAATTGTTCAGCCAACTGTCCTCGTCGCACACGCCCCAGAACGTCACCGAGTCGAGCGTCCCCGCATACTCCTTGAACACGCGGAACAGCGCGGCGTAATACTCCGCCTGATGGTCGAGCAACCGCGCGAGTTCGGATTCGTCCTGCGGCAACTGACTTTTATCGTCGTGGCGGAACAGGCTCACGTCAAGTTCCGTGACCTGAATCTTCACTCCGAGCGACGCGTACAGGTCGAAAGCGCAGCGAATTTCGTCCGTCGCGGGCGAGAAAATGTTGTAGTGCGCCTGCATTCCGACCGCGTCCACAGGCACGCCGCGCTCGCGCATACCGCGCACAAGCTCGAAAATGCGGCGGCTTTTCACAGCGTCGCACTCGTTGTAGTCGTTGACGACAAGCGCGGCGTTCGGGAAGTGCCGCCGCGCCGCCGTGTACGCAATGTCGAGATAGTCCACGCCGATAATTTCCAAAAGCTGCGTCTTTCGCAGCGCGTCGCCGTTCGGCGCGTCGCTTATAACCTCGTTGACAACATCGACGGCATATGCGTCAGGATACTGCGCCGCCATACGCGCGATGTGTCGGTCGAGCGCGGCGATTGCGTCCGTACGCGACTTGCCGGAGTAGAGCGCGGGCGGCGTTTGGTTGTGCCACGCGAGCGTGTGCAGACGGAACGCCATATCGTTCGCGGCTGCGAAATCGCGGATTTTGTCGCCCTGCGCGAAGTCGTAAGTTTCACCGTCGCGCGTGACGGACGCGGGCTTCGTCTCGTTCCCGCACGTCACGGAGTTGAAGTGTTCGCGGAGCAGTTCGGCGCGCGAATCCACGGTGTACGCGTTTACCGCCGCGCCGATTTTGAAGTGGTTCGCGTAGTGTTGGTGTAGTGACATTTTTAGCACCTCCATTGGGGATTCAGCGGTTTCACCGCGCCTTAACGCAATTCCAACGCCTTACATTATACTTCTGCGTCGCCGTAGTTGTAAACCCGTTTTTGCGGTAAAATTCAACCGCGTCGTCGTCGGTTTCAGCTTCAATCGGCAGGTGATATGTCTCTGACAGAGCGGTTATCATCGCGCTGCCGATTCCATATTGATGTCCTCAAACAAGTATCTGTGGATTCTCTTGTAGTGGGCAAAGTCAAAGTTACCGTCAATCGGGAATTTCTCTAAAAGGCTCGCCTTGGCGTATGTGAGCCGCGCTTCCGCCTGCGACAACAGCGCGTCGTCGCGAATGTCGAGTTTGCTATGGACGCGTCGTATTCGGATAACACGCGTGGTGTGACGTTTCAATCGAATACGCCATTACGTTGCGACACCCACTCGTGCAGCGACATTTCGATGTAGTCCTCAAAGGAAATGTCACCGTCTAAAAGCCTGCGGCACTGCTCACACGTTTCCTCAGTGACAGTGAACCCTTCCATCTCGACGGACGCAGCGGCGTTATCCGGTGCTTGTTCGGTTGTTATTTTGCTTTCCATGCAAATGCCTCTGTAAACTATGCGCCAATTGTAACCCATTTTCAATGATTTTGCAAGCACTATTTAGGAGGTGACACACCGTGTCGGACATCGGCGTCAAGTTTGGAGTAGAGGGTGAAAAGTCGTTCAAAGCCGCGCTCGCTGACACAAACCAGTTTTTCCGCGTCCTCGGTTCGGTGATGCAAGTTGTCACCTCCCGGTTCGACAAAAACGACCGCAGCGTGGAGTCCCTCGCGGCGCGCAACTCAGTGCTGAACCGCGAAATCGACACGCAGAAGGACAAAATCTCAACGCTGCAGTCCGCGCTCGCGAACGCCGCCGACAACTTTGGCGAAAACAACAAGCGCACCCAGAACTGGCAAATCTAAGCAAGCGGCGCGAACTGCAACGACAGCTCGACGAGTACCGCGAACTGTCCGAGCGCGTCAACTCGGTTGAGCGTGAATCAGATTTGACCGCCGAACTCGTGGACGCGCTGATCGAGAAAATCTGCGTGTACCGCGACAAGAGTCTTGCCCTTAACCGTGCCGCGTTCAGGAAAATGATGTTAGCAGTTGAGAATGGCGAGATAAATTGCATTATTGTCAGGGACTATGCGCGTGTGAGCAGAACGCTCATTCAGTTGTGGGAATGGCTCACAGAAATGCGCAGGATGAACGTCAGGGTAATCGCCGTTAAAGACGGATTCGACAGCGATCATCTCGGCGGCGAGTTGCACGAGAAGCTCAGCAAAGCTCTTGCGAAAGCGCAGAATGACGAACACTCGAAAAGAACCAAAGCGGGCATTGCCCGCAAGAAAGAATTGGTAGTGTAAAAGTAGGTTGACGATTGATTTGAGGTTGTCGGAGGTCACGAGCAGCGAGTAAGCGCAGACGTATTAAGCGTTGTTCGCAAAAAGAATGTCAAGCCTGAATCAAAAAATATCTTTGAATATTTTTTGATTCGGGCTTGACATTCTGATGGTACGCCGAACAGGATTCGAACCTGCGACCTTCAGAGTCGGAGTCTGACGCTCTATCCAACTGAGCTATCGGCGCGTAGTTAATTAACAGTTAACAATTAACAGTTAACAATTGGGGACGGGAGTTACGGGTGGTATTAACAATAGCAAGCCGCGCTAAGTGCGCAAAGCGCGGCTAAGCTATTGCATAAACTCGCACTAAGCTCGCACCTCGCTAAGTGCGAGTATTATACCACACCATGCCTCATTTGTCCACAGCTATTTTGTTCTCTTTGCTTGACATGCCTGCCGCCGCGCGTATATTGCACCTCATCACAAAAATCGGAGGTATATCATGCAAACCGTTACCCTTATCCTGTCGGACGCGCTGTTTCTTGTGCTGATGCTGCTGTTTGTCGCACTGGATCGGCGCGTTTCGCGTGTCGAAGCACTGCGGCGGCGCAGTTTTGAGCAGACCGTGCAGCGTGTGCGCGGCGCGGAGGAGTCTCTCGCCGCGCTGCACGAGGAGATCGCGCGGATACTCGACACGAACCGCGCGCCCGAGTCGCCCGCGAACACGTTTGACGCGGGGCTTGCCGAAATCCTCGGTTACGGCGTCGGTCTCGGCGGCGAGAAACCGCGCGACGAGGTGGAGAAATGAGTATAAATGTGACCGCCGCGTCCGTAAAACACGAGTTCGCGCAGGGCGTGGAGTTCAAGGAGCGCATCGGGCTGTTCGAGACTGTCGCCGCGAACGAGAATTTCTTCGTCGGCAAGCAGTGGGAGGGCGTGAACGCGGGCGGACTGCCGACACCCGTGTTCAACTTCATCAAGCGCGTCGTGCTGTTCACCGTCGCGAGCATCACGGGTACGTCGACGAAGGTTCACGCGTCGCCGATGGGCAAATCGTCGGAGCGCGTCGCCGAGACGGTGAACACGGAGCTTGACCGCCTGTTCGAGACGAACAACATCGACAACCTGATCCGCGACCTGCTGCGCAACGCCGCCGTGGACGGGGACGGCGCGCTGTTCACATTCTGGGACCCCGAAAACGGTGTGCGCACCGAGGTCGTGTCGAACACGAACGTATTTTTCGGCAACGTGAACGAGCGCGACGTGGAGCGTCAACCGTACATCATCATCGCGACGCGCGAGATGACGCAGACGGTGCGCGAGCGTCTGCGCCGAATCGGCGGCGACGCGGACGGTCTGCGCTCCGATACCGACGAGCGCGGCGCGCGTGATGCGAACCTCGACGACGGCGACAAATCCACGGTGCTGCTGCGCATGTGGCGCGACGACGCGACGGGTACGATCCGGTGCGCCGAGACGGTCGGCGACGCTATGCTGCGCCGACCATGGGACACGAAACTGCGCCGATACCCACTCGTGTGGCTGCCGTGGGATTACGTTCAGGACTGCTACCACGGTCAGGCGATGGTGTCGGGGCTGCTGCCGAACCAGATTTTCATCAACAAGCTGTTCGCGATGAGCATGATATCGCTGATGACGACGGCGTACCCGAAAATCGTGTACGACCGCACGCGCGTCGCCCGTTGGGACAACCGCGTCGGCGCGGCGATACCCGTCACGGGCGGCGACGTGAACGGCGTGGCGAAGATCGTCGAACCCGCGCAGATATCGCCGCAGGTTTCGCTGTTCATCGACAAGGCGATATCGTACACGCAGACGTTTCTCGGCGCGACACCCGCCGCGCTCGGCGACGTGCGCCCCGACAACACGTCCGCAATCATCGCGCTGCAACGCGCGTCGACGGTGCCGAACGAGCTGACGCGGTTCAGTCTCTACCGCGCGACTGAGGATTTGGCGCGCGTCTACCTCGAATTTATGCGCGTGTGCTACGGTGTCCGCGAGACGGACGGCGGCGAGTTCGATTTCGCGACGCTGAAAGACGCGCAGATGACGCTGAAACTCGACGTGGGCGCGAGTTCGTACTGGTCGGAGATCGCGAGTATGCAGACGCTCGACAACCTGTTCGCGCGCGGCGCAATCGGGCTGAAAGAGTACTTGGAGCGTGTGCCTGAGGGGATTATTCCCGATAAGAGCGCGTTGATTGAGCAGATGGGGATAAAGATGAGCGATTAGCGCAGGGGAACGAGGACGGGGGTTGCGCGCGCGACCCTTGTCTGTGTTTGTTAATTGTTAATGCGAATCACGAGTTGAACTGTGTGAAGACCACAACAGGGCGACCACGTGGCAGATAACGGATATCAAATAACAGATATGGACGGGAGTTGAGGGTCAGTGCCGTAGGGGTGGCTATCAGCCGCCCGTCGGGGTTGTTCGTACCACGACAGGGCGACCACATAGGGTCGCCCCTACGCAAACCGTGAGACGTGCGTGTGAAGCAGGCTCAGAATCGCCCGCGCCGCAAGGCGCACGTGAGATTCTGCAAAGGGCGGGTAGACCCCGCCCCTACGATTACGAGAAAGGCAAATCAATATTAATGAGATTCTTCGCTTCGCTCTGAATGACAGAGGGGTGCTCTGAATGACAGGGTTGCGCTCAGGGAAAAAGCGAGGGGCGATGAGGACATCGCCCCCTACGGGGACGGGGGATACGCAATTTTCAACTCCTGATTAGCATTAATAATATAAGGACGGGGGTTGCGGTTTGCCGCAACCCTTGTCTGTGTTTTGGCGGTTTGTTTACATAATTATGCGAATTTTGTAATTTTATACTTGACTTTCGGGGGATATGGTGTATAATGGGATTGCTCGGTGATGTCCGCAGGGATAACGAACTGAGTAAATAACAGCAAAGGAGTAATCACATGAAAAAATCATTGATAATCGTCACAGCTATTCTGCTGCTGACGCTCACGGTCACATCATGCAACAAACCAAATACGCCGAATACGCCAACGCCGACACCAAGTGCCGAAGTCTCTGCATCACCTGTTATTCCCCCGTCCCCGCCCGAGGATTGGCGGGGCAACGGTCTGAAATACTACAACGCGGCAATGGGCGTAACGCTCGAACTGCCGCCCGAGTGGGAGGGACACTTCACGATTGAATTCTCCGACAGCGTAATTGCTGTATATACATCGCCGCTGCCGACAGAGGGGTCTGCAACGGGAATCGTCGGGTGGTTCGCAAAGGTCACGCGCGAGGAATTTGAGACCGATGTCGGATACACAACGACACCAAACAAAATCGTCGCGGAAGTCGGCGACGCTGAGGACAATCTGATAATTTGGGGTACTCCGAGCGACGTGCAGTTTGATAATGAAACGAGCGAGAACTATCAAATGTTGCGTGACGGAATCTATGCGGGACTGTTCGAGTTATATTTCGATTGACGCGCTGAACTGATAATATAAGGACGGGGGTTGCGGCATTGCCGTAACCCCCGTCCTTAACTGTTAACTGTTAATTGTTAACTGTACCGTCGCTGCCCAGCACCTCTATGATCTTGCGCTTTACCAGACCTTTGATATTGTCGCGCGCGGGGGTGAGGTACTTGCGCGGGTCGAAGTCGGACGGGTGCGCCGCGAGGTGTTCGCGGATACCCGCCGTCATCGCGAGACGCAGGTCGGAGTCGATGTTGATCTTGCACACCGCCATTTTCGCCGCCTGACGCAGCATATCCTCGGGAATGCCGATTGCGTCGGGCATCGCGCCGCCGTTCTCGTTGATCGTGCGCACGAACGCGGGTATCACGCTCGACGCGCCGTGCAGTACGATGGGGAACCCGGGGAGACGGCGCGACACCTCTTCGAGAATGTCGAACCGCAGTCTCGGGGTCTGCCCGGGCTTGAATTTGTACGCGCCGTGCGACGTGCCTATGGCGATTGCGAGCGAGTCCACGCCCGTTTTCGTCACGAACTCCTCGACCTCGTCGGGGTGTGTGAAATTCGCGTCGTCCGACGCGACGTTCACGTCGTCCTCGATACCCGCGAGCCGCCCGAGTTCGCCCTCGACGACGACACCGTGGTCGTGCGCATACGCGACGACCTCGCGCGTTACCGCGACGTTCTCCGCGAAGTCGCGGCTCGACCCGTCGATCATCACGGACGTGAACCCGCCGTCGATACACGATTTGCAGACCGCGAAGTCCTCGCCGTGGTCGAGGTGGATCACGATGGGCAGACCCGTGTCAAGCTCGGCGGCCTCGATGAGCTTCATGAGGTAGCTGTGCCGCGCGTACTTGCGCGCACCCGCCGACACTTGCAGTATCAGCGGTGAGCGCGTCTCGGCGGCGGCGTCCGCGATACCCTGAATGATCTCCATGTTGTTGACGTTGAACGCGCCGATGGCGTACCCGCCCTCATAGGCGGCTTTGAACATCTCGGTTGAGGTTACGAATGGCATGGTGTAGCTCCTTTTAGTTGTGATTTATGGTGAAGTATAAGCGGGTTGGACGCTGTCGCGCGTACTGCGCGCTACCGTGACAGGCGCGAGGAGAGTGCGTCCTGCAACACGCGGGACAAGCTCAATCCGTTGCTGACCGCCTGATCGTCCATCCACTTGGGAATACTGACCGTGCGTCTCACGGCGCGGTTGTCGCGCACTTCGACGCGTATGAGATTCACAAATTCGCCGCTGTCCAACGCGATTTTGCCGACAGACGACGCGTCGGGTAACTGCCGCTTAGAATCGAGTTCGTACTCAACCCATTGCGTCAGTGCGGCTTGCGCCATAAACAGCGCGTTGTTCAGCGATTTGCCCTCGGAAATACAGCCCGTCAAATCGGGATAGATGACAGTGTAACTGCCGTCGTCGTTCGCGTGGAAAATCGCGGGATAAACATAGTCCATAACAATCTCCTGCGGGTTTATTTCAGCCCCGCCGCTTTCAATATCGCGTTTGCGGTATTCTCATTGACCTCTTTGTGGTTCGGAACCTGAACGGGACGGCTGCCCTCTTTCGCAAATATCGCGTGTCCGCCGTCATTTCGCACCTCGCGGTAGCCGCTGTCCGTCAATCGCTTGACCAATATCCGTCGTTTCACACACGCAACCCCTCGATATCATTATACTACGTAATTTACGTAACGTCAAGGTAAAATGTTCAATTTCGCCCGCCGCCGTTCACGCATTATCTTTGACAACCGCTCGTAGTCCTCGTGCAGCATGATATCGTGTCCGACCTGAACGTCGCCCGCGAACAGCGCGACTTTTGTGTAGACGAGACTGTGGGATATTGTCTGCCCTTTTTCGATGATATAATCGACATTTTCGTAGAGTACGCGCGAACCGCCGCAGACAAACCCGTCGGCGAGATAGATAACGCCGTGATTCTCGAAATTGTCGAGCGCGGAGCGGTTGATTGCGCCTAATATTATCGGCAAATAACTTAAAATAATCCGAAAATCCGAATTATACAGCAGGACGAGCCCCGCCGCGAATATCGGTGCCGCCGCGATATCGAAGATAATCAGGCGTTTGACGCGGCGGCGGAATGTGTAGGCAGCCGCAATCGCCTGCGGTGCGAGCATTTGCCCGCCCTCCGCAATCAACGCGTCCGCGTTTTTCAGCTTCGTGCGCGCGCGAAACGCGAAGCCGAGTATGGTCGCGAACCACGCGGCGCATATAGTTATCGGCATCACCGCTTCGGGTATCACGTTGGCGACGTACAGCACGAAAAGCGCGATCCAGACCGCGAAAGCGCACAGCAACAACGCGATAACCGCGGCTCGGTTCACGGAACGCGGCGGCGTGGGCAGCACCGACGCGTCGTAGCCGCGCGCACTCTTGTTGGGTTTATACGGTTTTTGCGGGTTACGTGCCATCGTGAACCTCCGTTTGCGCCAGCCGTTCGCGCAGGTGTTCGTAGTCCTCGCGGTAGAGGGTATCGTGACCGACGAGTGCGCCGTTGCGGGTGAATGTGACGGCGATGCGCGTCTCCGAGTGGGTGCTGTGTTCATTCGGCGCGACGGTCAAGCCGTTGTATGCGATTTCGTACAGTTCAGAGACAAAGCGGTCATCGAAGAAGATTGCGGGGTAGGTCGGCGATGATTGCGCAATCCCTATGCACAAGACAAGCAGCGGTAACATAGGCGATGCATCAAGTCTTGACAATCCGCGAGTCGCTATTATAATCACGATTGCGGCTAAGACCAGCGCATTACACACAAGTCTCAGTTGCAGAGTACGCGGCGGGTGCGTCAGCTCTTTTTCTCCCGCTTCATAGCGGATATAACCGCCGTTCGCAAGGTGCGCTTTCAGCCGTCTCCGCAGTCTGAGCACGCCGCACAGCGTCAGCGTGTTCCCCGCTAACGCGGTAATAAGCGCGGCAAGCCAGAGCCGCGCGCCGACTTCGTCGTTCGTCAAGAGAATCGCGACGCTCTCGATTGCGACCGCAGCCGTCAGGAAAATCCGCAACACCAACGCGACACGCGCGGGTCTCGATCCGTCCGATATCAGCACCGACGCGTCGTAACCGCGCGCGCCATTGTTGGGTGCGTACGGTTTTTGCGGTTTACGTGCCATCGTGAACCTCCGTTTGCGCGAGCCGTTCGCGCAGGTGTTCGTAGTCCTCGCGGTAGAGGTTGTCGTGGCCGACTCGTCGCCCGTTTTTGCGGAATATAACACCGAGCTGCTTATCTTCATCTCCGACGGGTTTCACGATCGGCTCGACGGTCAAGCCGTCGTACGCGATTTCAAACCGTCCGACAATAAATCGGTCGCCGCAAAAAATAACGGGAAACGGCGACATCCATGTAACTCCGACAGTGAGCAGACTTGTGGTACTCAGTATACTGAACGACACCTTACCTGAGGCGGTGAAACCTAAGGCGGTGAAATCGAGGAACTGAAAACTCACTATCACGAACGCAACGACCATAATCAGGAACAGCGTGAAAACTGCCGCGCCGACTACGGGTCCTATTGCCGCGTGATCCAATCGATTCGCGCCCTCTTTCGTAATGAACCCACCGTCCGCAATGACCGCTTTCTGTCTGCGCCGCAATGCAAACGCGGTGTGCAACATGTACGCCGACGCGACGAACGCGATAAACATCGCGGAGAACGCGAAATACCCGTGCTTGTCGAATTGGAACGCAAACTGAAATAAGCACCCTAACAAGAGCAGAGCCGTCAGTACGAACATTGCCCCAATGCCGAAACGCGGCGGCTTTATCCCGTCCGACAGCAGCACGGACGCGTCGTAGCCGCGGGCAACGCGCTCGGGGTTTTGGTTATACGGTCTCGGGGGTTTACGTGCCATCGTGAACCTCCGTTTGCGCCAGCCGTTCGCGCAGGTGTTCGTAGTCCTCGCGGTAGAGGGTGTCGCCGCCTACGCGCTCACCGTTGCGGGTGAATGTGACGCGGAAACGCTTCTTCGTCGTGTCGGTGTATTTTTCGTACGGTCCGACGGTCAAGCCGTCGTATGAGACCTCGTATCGACCCGCGACGAAGCGGTCGTCGAAGAAGATCAGGTGCGCCGTTCCCATACCGCTGTTGTTGAGCAGAATGACGAGATTGTTCGCATAAAGCGGCACCATCATAGCCGTGTCGGTATCGGGGATATTGCCCGCCGCAACGCGCACGATCAGCACGACCACCGCGACAACAAACAGCGCATACGCGCTCAGATACATGATATCAGTAACCCGCGACGGTCGGTACTTCTCCGACAACAGATAGCCGCCGCTGTACAGCAACGATTTTTGCCACTTGCGGAATTTCACGACAGACCACAAGGCAAATGTGGCGCACGCGACAGTCACGACAGACGCCGCTATCGCGAAATATCCGCGCGTGTCAAATTTGGCGAACATGTTGACCAACGCGGCCAGCATGATCACGACAGACAACCCCATCAAGCGCGTCGCGGCGACACGCGAGGGTCTCGCCCCGTCCGATATCAGCACCGACGCGTCGTAGTTGTCGATGCCGTTTTTATTTGGGTTGCGCGGTTTTTGTGTCATGCGTATACCTCCTCCATTTCGGCAAGAGTTGCGTGGATTCGCGCGGGATTTTCGCGCGTAGGGACAGACGCCCCCGTCTGTCCTTGTTTTGTCATGCTGAACCCCAAACAGGACGGACGGGGTCGTCCGTCCCCACGTCGGGTGCTCGTGGTAAATAATGCCGAAAGAGCTTATAAGGTAATGTCGCGAGCAAGCCTATAAGCCGGGTTCTGTCCCGAAGCGTATCACCGCTCCGTGTACAGCCATCTATCTGGGATGCGCGTTGCCGCGCACCTCAAGCCGTGTGAGGGGACGGCCGGGCAAGCCTATATGTCCCCAACGTTGCTGCGGATAGAGTTTACAGCGAGGGCGTGTCTCCATGCCCTCGGGTGAGCTTTTACCTCGCCTTTCCACCATCACCGCACTCTCGCGCGGCAGTCTATTTCTGTTGCACTTGTCCGGACGTCGCCGTCGGCGGGTGTTACCCGTTATCCTTGCCCTGTGCAGCCCGGACTTTCCTCAAGCGTTCCCGCTCGCGGCTGTCCGACTTGCTCGCGACATTATATTATACTTTTTTGGTGGAATTGTCAATCTTTATATGCGCAAACGAAGCAACGCCCCCGACTGTTGTCGGGGGCGTGCGTATGTTATTCTCCCTCGTCGTCGTTTTCGTCGGCGGGTGATTCGTCGTCGAAGTTTACGGTTTCGGGGTCGTCGTCGAGCGCGTTAAGGTCAATGCCGCAATGCGGGCAATGCGCATTGTCGGGGTCTGTGTACCGCGCGGAGAGCAGTCCGCCGCACTTCGGGCAGCGATTGGTCGCCCAATAAAACACCGCGCATATTATCATAAGTATCGCGGCAACCACCGCAAGACCTACGCTCTCCCCCGCGATACCCAGTATGCCGAGTACGACGGCAAGACACAACACTATGCCGATGACTATTTGGCTGTTTTTAACGCTTTTCATGCAACGTCACACCTCAAATCCGCGACATTAATTACGAACAGGGTCGATGAGGACATCGACCCCTACACGCGAAGCCGCAACGCGAATCAAACGCGCGCAGCACCCGCCGTAGGGACGGACGACCCAGTCCGTCCTGGATGGGTCTCTGCAAAATCAGACAAGGACGGACGGGGTCGTCCGTCCCTACATA
>JAISJJ010000077.1 GCA_031261585.1 Oscillospiraceae bacterium | reverse complement strand
GGGCGATTACCTGTGCCCCGTGGGGTAGTAATCGCCCGTCCCTCGTCCAAACGTCCAACGTCCCCGCCCCCTTTCGGAAAGGGGGTGCCGTCCGCAGACGGCGGGGGTTTGTCCCCCGTCCAACCCCGTAATTGTCAATTGTCAATTCTCAATTTTCAATTGCCACATCAGCACCGCCGCCGCTGTTGCCGCGTTCAGCGATTCCACGTTGCGCGACATTGGGATAATCACCGTCGTATCGCACATTTGCAGTACCGCGCCGCTCAGTCCCGCCCCCTCGCTGCCTACGGCTACGGACGCGCCGCGCAGGTTGACGGTGCGGATATCGCGCGCGGTGGGCGTGAGTGCCGCGCCGCAGAGGTGCAACCCTTGCGACACCGCGTGTTCGAGCGCGTCATTCGTCGTCTGAATCACGTCGATTTTGAACAGCGCGCCCATCGTCGCGCGGACGGTTTTCGGGTTGTACGCGTCGGCGCAGTCGTTCACGAGCACCACGCCGTCGAAGTCGAACGCGGCGGCGGTGCGTATCACGGTGCCGACGTTGCCCGGGTCCTGAACGCCGTCGAGTACGATGTATTGGCGCGCGGGGTCGAGTTCCGCCGCGACGCTCGGTATTTTGCAGGAGAACACGACATCCTGCGCGTTTTTCAGCGGCGAGACGTACTCCAAGATGTCGGGCGTGACGAGGGTTATCGGCAAATCCCGAAATTCGGCAAGCTCCGACACGGCAAAGACGGCGGAGACCATATCGGTCGCCGCCGCCTCGCGCAGACAGCGGAGACCGTCGCACAGGAATTCGCCGTTTTCATAACGATATGAACGCTCCGCGCCCAGACGTTTCATGTGGCGCACGAGCGGATTTTGCCGCGACTGAATCGCACTCATTCTACGGGGCGCATCGTCGGGAACAGCAACACGTCGCGAATCGAGTCGCGTCCCGTGAGCAGCATCACGACGCGGTCAATCCCGATGCCGATACCGCCAGTCGGCGGCAGTCCGTACTCCAACGCGGTCAAATAGTCCTCGTCCATCATACCCGCTTCTACATCGCCGCCCGCGCGCAGATCAGCCTGACGCTGAAAACGCTCGCGCTGGTCAATCGGGTCGTTCAGTTCCGAGAACAAGTTGCAAATCTCGTTGCGGCATATAAACCCCTCCGCGCGCTCGGTGAGACGCGGATCGGAGGGCTTGCGTTTCGCCAGCGGCGACACCTCAATCGGGTGATCGGTGATGAACACGGGCTGAATCAGCTTCTCCTCGACGCGCTGGTCGAAGCACTCGTACAGCAACCCGCCCCAACTCGGCTCCTTGCCGTCGGGCATTGATACGCCTATACTTTTAGCGGCGCGAACCGCATCGTCCGTACTCGTGAAGCCCATGAAGTCGATACCCGTGTGTTCAAGCACGGCTTCCGCCATCGTCTGCCGTTTCCACGGCGGCGACAGGTCTATCTCCTCGCCCTGCCATGTGACATTGTATGTGCCGAGAATCGACTGCGCGGCGGTGGATATCAACTCCTCCGCTTCGTCCATCATGACGTGGTAGTCGGCGTACGCCTGATACCACTCGACCATCGTGAACTCGGGGTTGTGCCGCGTGTCCATGCCCTCGTTGCGGAATATGCGCCCGATCTCGTACACGCGCTCGATGCCGCCGACGACGAGACGTTTCAGGTGCAGTTCCAGCGCGATGCGCAAGTACATACTCAGGTCGAGCGAGTTGTGGTGCGTGATGAACGGGCGAGCCGTCGCGCCACCCGATATCGAACTCAGCACGGGGGTCTCCACTTCGAGAAAGCCCAGATTGTCGAGATAACGCCGCACGTGCCGTATGAACGCCGAGCGCGTCTCGAACACGCGCCGCGTCTCGGGGTCGGCGATGAGGTCGACGTAGCGCATACGGTATTTCAATTCGCGGTCGGACATGCCGTGGTACTTCTCGGGCAACGGACGCAGTGACTTCGACAGCAGCTTTATCGATTTGCAATGTATCGAAATCTCGCCCATCTTCGTGCGGAACGCGAACCCCTCGACACCGACGATGTCGCCGATATCGCCGCGCTTGAAGTCCTCAAAATCGCGCTCGTCCACGTCGTCGCGGCGCACGTAGAGCTGAATCTTGCCGCGGTCGTCAGCCAAATCCGCGAACATCGCCTTGCCCATGCCGCGGCGCGCCATGATACGCCCCGCGAGCACGAACGTCTGTCCCTCGCGCGTCTCGAAATCGTCGATAATCTCGCGCGAGTACGCCGTGCGCTCGAACTTAGTGACCGTGTACGGGTCGCGCGAATCGGCGCGCAGCTTGTCCAACTTCTCGCGCCGTATGCGGAGAATCTCGGGCAGACTCTCCTGTAAATCCTGAACGGTATCGTCAGTCATAATAATCCTCGTCTATTTGGTTATTTGCCGTTGAATGTCGGGTGAACGCCGCGTCCCTCGTCCAAACCCCCGTAATTGTTAACTGTTAATTGTTAACTGTTAATTGTCAGTCTATCGCCGTTATCTCGCTCACGAATTTGCCCGACGGCGCGTCGTACTCGATGATGTCGCCGACGCGCTGTTCGTTCAGCGCGCGTCCGAGCGGTGAGGAGTCGGAAATCTTGTGGTTTATCGGGTCGACGCTCTGTGACGACACGAGTTCATAGACCGAAACCGCGCCCGTCACCGTGTTTTTCAGCGTGACGCGACGACCGAGACCGACGACGTCCATGCGCTGCGAAATCTCGATGATGTTCGCGTTCTCGAACAGGTCCTCCTTCTCGATGATCTCGGAATTGAGCTTGCCCTGTTCCGTTTTTGCCTCATCGTACTCGCTGTTTTCGGACAGGTCGCCGAAACTGCGCGCGATTTTTAGCTGTTCCGCGACCTCAGCCATGCGCACGGTTTTCAGGATTCGTATGTCCTCGCCGAGCCGCTGATGTTCCTCGGAGGTCATGTTGTAACGCGAATTTGTCGCGGTATCCTTAGCCATTGTTGGGTGTCTCCTTAATAATATTACTATGCATGATTTGCGTTATACTGCTGTGTCGCGCCGTAACCCCCGTCCAAGCCCCCGTAATTTTCAATTGTCAATTGTTCATTGTCAATTGCCATCATTCTATATTAAAATTACGCGTTTGTCAAGATTTTCATGATGCGCACGGTCGCTTCAGATTGAGTAAATGAGGTTTGTTATCGAGAGCGTTCGGTTGTAATTGCCTTTTCCTGCACCGCTACCCCTCGGATGGCACAACACCGCTTTCACGGTCATCACCTCATCAATTCTGACATGCGTCGTTATGGCTTCGTCTTTTATGGCATAGAACCCCCAGACCCATATCCATTCATTATCGTCCGACAACACGAAAATGTCAAATATCTCTCCTGACAGCATGTCTGAGATATCTGTATCATATCCAGCCGAACTGAGTGTGTACTCATAGGTAAAGCCTTTGCAGTTCGGTACGGGATTTTTGAAAACCCATGAGTACTCGTTCCAACCGCCGTGGCTAATCTGCTCATCACTGTGGTTTGTCGCAAACGCGCGTGTTTCCAGCGTGTTGCTCCAATCCAACGCAACGTGAGGTCCCGAAACAATGTTTGCCTTGTCTACATCTCTGACGATTTGAGCGAGCTGCGCCCGTGAAACATGCACCGAAACCGTGTACAATTCGGAAACGGCAAGCATGGTGTCTTCGGTTTCGGTATCCTCGGTAAATGCAAACGCAAACGCTCTTATTATGCTTTGAAGTCCGCTTGCGGTCACGCCTGACTCAGGGTTGAAGTATGGATCCGAGGGGTAGTATACACTGTCAAAATTGCAAATGACACCGTACCCGATCGCCCAGTGGATATACGGCGCGTATTCGTCCGACGTGCTCACGTCAAGATAGTCGGCAGTCTGCGGCACGTAAAGGCTTCTGTCGACACCCGCGAGTCGCCCGAGCACCGCAACCAGTTCGGCGTTTGTAACAGTTGCGGTCGGATTGAATTTTCCGTCAGAATCGCCGAGCATGAGCTGTCGTTCCGCAACGTACTCAACCGCGCTGTAAAATGGGTCGGTCTTGTACACGTCTTTGAAAGTGGGGGTGGCGTAGGAACCGCCGTGCGGTGTCTCGGGCATCGTGACAATTATCGCGACTATCCCAACAAGAACACCTATTCCCGCAAGAATTGCCGCCGCGCCTTTCTTGTCGAAAGCTGCCAATATCGTAACCACGACGACAACAACGACAACAATTATCCAAAACAGTGGTTTGTGCGCTAACAGAGACAGTCCGTTCAACATGCCGCAATACCTCGTCATCGTAAATTACAGGTATTTTAGCACATTTTGTCGGATTATGCAACATGCCGCACGGCTATAATCACGCGTTTGTCAAGATTTTCATGATGCGCACGTCTCGCGTGTCCAGCGCGCCGCGCCGTACTGCTTCACCGATGAGCCCCGCGCGGTCAAACCCCTGCGGTGTCTCGGCGTCTACGCGCGTCTCAACGCCCGTCACGCGCACACCGCCGCGCACCGTAATGTCGCCGTCCGCGAGTACAGTACACGTCGGCGCGAACTCGATATCGCGCGTCGGCTGTGACAGCAGCACCGCGAGTTGCGCGCGTCCGACCGTCGCCGCATCGGGTTGCGAGACGACGGACAGCCCGTATTCGCGCCGCAACTCGCCCAAAAGCTCAACGCCGCGCGGCAAATCCGCCGCGACGTATCGGTTATGCCCGCACAGCAGCCGCAGATACTCGCCGTCGCGCGTCCCGTCGCCGCAGTAATACGCGGTGCCGTCCGTGTGTGACAGACGCGCCGCGATATCGGGCAGCAGCGCGTCGAACACCGCGCCGCCGTCGGGTGCGTTGAGGTGTTGAAAGTACTCGCGAAACGGAAAATTCTCGTGCAGCGCGACGCAGGTGAACTCGCGTGGCGGTACCGAGAGAAATTTCGCGAATCGCGCCGCCTCGCGCTCCGACGGCACGGCGCACAGCATGGCGCGCATACCGAGCACGCGTATCTCTTTCACGGCAACCCGCGCCCTCCGCAACCGCCCTCTGCGTTCGGCGTAGAGAATCAAATTCGGCGGCAGCAACTATTTCACTTTGTCGTACGACGCTTCCACCGCGCGTTTCAACGCACCGCGCACGTCTGCGCCGTCGAGTGCCGCGATACCGCGCTCTGTCGCGCCGCCCGGTGTCGCCACGGCTTCGACGAGTGCGCGGTAGTCTCCGCCGCGCGCGCTTACCGCCGCGAACGTGCGCGACGCGATGATGTCCGCCTGCGCCGCCGTGAAGCCGAGTGCCTGACCCGCCGCCGAGAACGCGTCGAGAATATACGCCGCGAATCCGGGACCGCACCCCGAGAACGCCGTGACGCGTTCCAACTTATCGGGCGCGATCTCGAACGCGTATCCGAGCGTCTCGAAAACCTCGGCGACCTCGCGCTCACACCGCGTGTACCCGATGATGCCGTCCAGCGTCTCAATCGCGAGTGACGGCATGGCGCGCACGATCTCGGCGTTCTCGCCGATGAGTTCGGCGATACGCTCAATGGTCACGCCCGCCATCAGGCTCACTACCGTCTTGCCGCGCAGTGTCTCGCGGTCGATGGACGGCGCGAGTTCCGCGAACGCCGCCGCCTTTGTCGCGATGAACAGCACATCGGCGAACGTCGCTGCGACATTGATATCGTCCGTCGCGCGCACGCCGAATTTTTCCGCGTTGTCCGCGACCTTTTCGGCGCGGACGCACTGGATTATGTCGGATTTCTCCGTGCCGCTGTGGATCAGACCCAACAACAGCGCGGAGCCGAGATGTCCGACCCCGACGATCCCGATTTTGAGTTTTGTCATGCGGTTTCTCCTAAAATCTGTCGCGATTCATGCAGAATAGTATGCCGAAATTTCGGCGTATATAACAAATAACAGACCGACCATACCGCCGCGTCTGTTAATTGCCGATACCCCGAGGGGCGTAGTTTGTCAATAATAAATTGACGTCACACCGCGCGCGTCACTTTGCCACTGCGCAGACAACGCGTACACGCGTAGATGTGGCGCGGAGTGCCGCCCACAATAGCCGATACGCGCTTGACGTTCGGTTTCCACATTCTGTTACTGCGCCGATGGGAGTGACTGACCTGAATCCCGAACGATACACCCTTGCCGCAAATTTCACACTTAGCCATTTGTCGCACCTCCTTGCCGTATATAATAATTTAGATACTCGGATATGATAGCACATCTCGTTGAGAATTGCAAGTGTTTTTTTCGGTAAACGCGCCGAAATTTTTCCGCCGCGTGAAATTTTCATTAATTTATTGTATAGTGACTGCGTGTATGGTATAATTATGGTGTATATTATGGGTTGCGGTGGCGCGACTTGCGGTTCCCTGTCATTCAGGGCGCGGCGAAGAGTCCCCTTGATATTGATTCGCGTTGCGATTTCACAGCACTGTCATTCCGAGCGAAGCGAAGAATCTCATGCGCGCGACTTGCCCATACCTGTCATTCTGAGCGAAGCGAAGAATCCCCATGATTACCGATTCATCTTGCGGCTTCACCGCAGACGATGCTCTGCTTTTCGATAGCTTGTCCCGCCTGCGGCGGACGGACGTTACTTTCGTTCGGGCGAAAGTAACCAAAGCCCGTTTTGGACGAGGGATGCGCGGGGGTTGGCAGAAACCGCAACTTCCTTTTGCCGAGGACGGCAGTATCTGCGGGATTCGGGGCTAATCACTCCAAAACCGATAGTTCCTGCTTCGCTATGGCGAGTCAACTGCGTCACGTCACATTAAAAGACCCTGCGGCTCGTTTCGCTGCCGCACATTTGCGGAATGTTCGGGGTTCGCTCGCGTTTCCACCGTCCAACTCTGCCCCCTTTCGGAAAGGGGGTGCCGTCCGCAGACGGCGGGGGTTTGTTCCCCGTCCTAACTGTTAACTGACAACACCGCACAGGAGGTGCATGTATGAGACACATCTCTCGAAAAACTATACTTCGGCTTGCGGCGGGCTTGTTTGCGGTCGCGGTTGCATTGTCGCTGTTTGCTACGGCGCGCGCTACGCAGGTTGAGTGCTTCACCATCGTCGACGAGTACATCATGCCGTTGCGCGCGGAGACAATGCCCGCGTCGTTCGCCTCGAAGTTGTATCTGCCCGAGGACGTGTTCCTGCGGGCGGGACTGACCGCCGTTTACAACCCGAACAACGACACCATCGCGTTCTCGATGGGTCGAAAACACTTGTACTTCTACGTCAGGGCGGGCGGCGCGTTTGACGAGTCGGGCAACGTCTATGAATTTAACGTCGAGCGGATATCGGGCATCTACTTCTTCCCCGCGACGTTCACGTCGGAGTATTTCGGTTTCAGATGCGCCGCCATACCCGCGACACCGATGCACATCGTCCGCATCGTCACGCCGAACGCGAAGTTCACTGACGCGGCGTACGTCAGCTATCACAGTGCCGAGCTTCTGGCGCGGTACACGGAGTACAAGACCCCGAAAACGTCGCCGACCGTGACACCTACGCCGCCCGTCAACTCGCCGACAGTCGAGACGCCCACGCCGCCGCCGACATACGAGAACGTGACGCTGTGGTTCTCCCTGCACTCACCGTCGCCCGACAGCGCGCGGCTCGCGATGGGCGCGCTCGAACTGTACGGCGCGCGCGGCTGTTTCTGGTTCACGGCGGACGAGGTGCGGGCGTATCCCGCGCTCGTGCGCGAGGTCGCGGGGCGCGGTCACTCGGTCGGAATATGGCTCGAATCGGGCGCGTATGATGAGTACGCGGACGCGTCCGCGCTGTTGTTCGAGGCGGCGCGTATCAAGACGCCGCTCGTCGCGTCGCCCGCCGATGTCACGGACACGGTCGCGGCGATGTGCGCCGAATACGGGCTTGTGTACCGCTCGGCGCGCGACGCGGATTTCGACGGTGCCGTGACGTTGCCGACAACCGCATCGGCGCGCGTCGAACTGCGCGGCTCGTGCGAGCATATCGGCGGGTTGTCCGCGATTTTAGCCGAAACCGTCGCGGGGCGGTACAACGTCGGGCAACTTCGCGAGACGACGGAGCTTCAAACGGAGGGATAAGCATGGACGACATATACGCCGTGATTCTCGCGGCGGGCTTGGGCAAACGCCTGCGAACGGGCGATATCGACGCGCCTAAGTGCCTGCGAGAAGCGGGCGGTGAGCCGCTGCTCAGTCACGTGCTGCGCGAACTGGATATGCCGCGTGAGCGCGTGATTCTCGTCGTCGGATACAGGCGTGAGGACGTTACGGCGCGGTTCCCCGAGTACACGTTCGCGGTTCAGGAGGCGCAACTCGGCACGGGTCACGCCGCGCAACGCGCCGAACCGCTTTTGCGCGATTACGACGGCGCGGTGCTCGTCGCGTGTGCCGACATGCCGCTGCTGAAAAACGCGACGTACCGCGAGTTGATCGACCGCCACACAGCGGACGGCAACGACTGCACGATTCTCGCGGATCTGTACGATTCACCCGAGCCGCCGCCCGCGTTCGGGCGCATTGTGCGAGAAAACGGCGTGTTCTCCCGCATCGTCGAAGCGCGCGACTGCACACCCGAACAGCTTGTGATCCGCGAGTTGAACGCAGGACTGTACGTGTTCGACGCGCGGCGTCTGTGGGACGCGCTCGGACGGCTCGACAACAAGAACGCGCAGGGCGAACTGTACCTCACGGACGTGCCGCAGATCATCGCGTCGCGCGGCGGCAAGGTCGGTGTCCACGCAAAGACGCTCGGCGACGAGGTAACAGGCGTGAACACGCTCGAAGATTTGGAAAAAGTGGATCGGCTGCTGAGGGGGTAGGTGCGGTGGTGCGTATGTAGGGGCGGGGTTCACCCGCCCTTTGCGTGTTTCCTGTCATTCTGAGCGAAGCGAAGAATCCCCCGACTAATGCGCATTGTCAAGGGGATTCTTCGCTTCGCTCAGAATGACAGCG
>JAISJJ010000108.1 GCA_031261585.1 Oscillospiraceae bacterium | reverse complement strand
CGATATCGCGCACTCGCCGTTGGATATGCTCGTGCGTTTTCCCGACGACCGCGCGGTCTGTACGGGCGACATCGTCGTCGAGTTTGAGACGCTGTTTTTCCACTACGCGTATCCCGAGCGGTGGGTCTCGGTTCTGCGCGAGCTGGCGCGCGGACGCGACGAGTACGTGCTCCCGGGTCACGGCGGCGTGTACCCCGCGTCGATGATCACGGATGTCGCAGACTTCTTGGAGACGCTGATCCGCGCGGCTCACGAGTGCATTGACCGCTTCATGCCCGTGCTCGGACCGTTCACCGCGCGCGACCCCGACTACGCGACGCTCGACCGTTACGTCGCCGAATACCTCGCCGAGGACACGCCGACGACGCGCGAGATACACGCGAGGGCGTTGGGCGACGCACAGCGCGAACTGCGCATGGTGGTGCGGAATCTGTACTATCACGAGGTAGTGTGACGCGCTATGCGCAATTAACAGTTAACAATTGACAGTTAACAATTGACGGGAGTTGGACGAGGGTTGCGTGACCTCCCACCGCCGCCGTTCGGCGGCACCTCCCTCTATGAGGGAGGCTTGGACGACGCGTTCCAAAAAAGCCTCCCTCTCAGAGGGAGGTGCCGTCCGCAGACGGCGGAGGGAGACCCCCGCCCCTCGTCCAACGTCCCTCGTCCTTGCCCCCTTTCGCAAAGGGGGTGCCGTCCGCAGACGGCGGGGGTTTGCCCCCGTCTCCCGTCCGCAGACGGCGGGGGTTTGCCCCCGTCTCCTGTCCTCCACACGCATCAAAACCGACCGAAAACCGCCAAAACAGTCGTAAAATTTGACAAGTTTCATAATTCGTGCTATAATACCGAGATAGATTGTGGCAAATTATCCGCTAATATAAATACAGGTGGAATTATTATGACTTTTTGGCTCGCACTGCTGCTCGGCGTCGTGCAGGGCATTACGGAGTTCATCCCCGTGTCGAGTTCGGGACATCTCGCGATTTTCGAGCAGCTCTTCGGGTTGAAGCAACCCGCCGAGGGCTACGTACTGCTCACCGCGATGCTCCACCTCGGCACGTTGATCGCCGTGCTGATCGCGTTGCGCCGCGACCTCGCGCCCATGTTGCGCACGACGATCGAGCATATTCAGGCGGGCGGCGGCGCGAAAAACCCACCGCCTGCGGCGCGCACACTCGGGTTGGTGCTGCTCGCGACCGTGCCGCTCATCATCGCGCTGTTCTTCTACGGTTCCGTCGCGAAACTCTACAAAAACCTGACGTTCGTCGGTATCGCGATGCTCGGGACGGGCGTGATTCTCTACGTTTCCGAGACTTTTTTGAAGAGCGGCAAGACGAAATCGGGCGGGTTGACGCCGAAAAACGCGTTACTCATCGGCATCGGGCAACTCATCGCGGTGCTGCCCGGGGTGTCGCGGCTCGCGATCACCACGTCGTTCTCGCGCGCCGTCGGACTGGAACGCAACTTCGCCCTGCGCTTCTCGCTGCTGCTGTCGATACCCGCGATTCTGGGCGGCACGGTCATTTCGCTGATCAACGCCGTGCGCGCGAAGATCGACTGGACGGCGTTCCCGCTGTACATCGTCGGGCTTATCGTGTCCGCGCTCATCGGTCTCGTCGCGATTCGCGTGCTGTGGCGCATTATGCGTTCGCGCAAACTCGTCACCGTCGCGTATTACTGCGCCGCCGTCGGCGGTCTGACGTTTATACTGTCGCTGATATTTTAATGGTGTAACGTCTGCGTAGGGACGGACGACCCTGTCCGTCCGAGTGAAAAATTGCGCAGACCGCACAGGACGGACAGGGTCGTCCGTCCCTACCACCGCGTCGAAACATCATGCGTAAATATTAAATTGAGGTAATTCATGCCTACCACCGCGAAAAAACCTACCGCGAAAAAGCCCGCGGCTAAGAAGTCCGCGGCTTCAAAACCCGCGCCCAAGACGGCAAAATCCGAACACGCGGCACGTTCCGCGCGTCCGATTCGTCGCGGCGTGGGCGCGTTTTTGTGCCTGACGCTCGCGATATTCGCGTTTATCGGGTACTCGACGTCGGACGCGGTGTTCATCGTGTTCCTGCGCGGCACGTCGCGCGGGCTGCTCGGCTCGGCGTTCTACGTGCTGCCTATTCTGCTGTTGTACTGCGCGTTCGTGCTGGCGTTTCATCGCGGCAGACCCGTGATGTCGCGCGTGGTGACGACGCTGCTGCTCGGCGTGGTGGTCGCCGCGCTGATCCACCTGTTCGGCGGTGAACGCGGTTACACGTTCGACAGCGACATTATAAAAACACTGTGGGCAGACGGCAAATCGGGGATTCACGGCGGACTGCTCGGCGCGCTGCTCGCGCTGGCACTCATCAAGCTCGTGTCGCCGTTCGGCGCGGGTACCGTGTTCTTCCTCGCCGCGCTGTTCCTGTGCGTCGCGGCGTCGGGTCACTCGCTGACCGACATCGCGGACGCGATTCGCAGCAGACCCCGCCGCGAGTACGAGCCGCAACCCGAGCGCGAACGCCCGCCGCGTCCCGCGCCCGCGCCGAAACCTGAACGGCGGCGCGCCGTGGATTTGGCTCTGCCCGACATCAACACGCCTGTCGTCACCGACCCGTACAGCTACCGCGAACCCGAGAGCGCGCCCGTCGTCGTACTCGGCGCGGACAACGCCGATTTATCGGACGATGAGCAGGACGCGCACCGTGGACTGATCTCGAACGACGACTACGATTCGCCGTTCGTGCGGTCGGGCAAGCGCGAAGCACCGAGACCCGTGTCGCGCGCGCTCGATTCCGCATTCGACGCGGCGTTGCCCGTCGATACAGCGGCGGTTCACGCGAATCCGAAGCCGCCGAAACCGTCAAAAAAGCCCGAGATAACACCCGAACCCGTGTCGTATGAAGCGGAGGTCGCGGAGACACCGATACCCGACGGCGCGTACGCGTTCCCGCCGATATCGCTGCTCACGCCGCAGAAATATATACCGCAGGGCGAGGGCGACGGCGAGGTGCGGCAGAATGTCGAGCGGCTTGAAACCGCGTTCCGCGATTTCGGCGTGAACGTGAGGGTCAAGGACGCGACGCGCGGTCCCAGTGTGACGCGATACGAAGCTGAGCTGGAATCGGGCGTGAAGCTGTCGCGCGTCGTGAATTTGTCGGACGATATCGCGCTCGCGCTCGGTTCGTCGGGCGTGCGCATCGCTCCCATGGCGGACAAGCGCAGTACCGTCGGGGTCGAGGTGCCGAACAAGCTCGTGTCCACGGTGCATCTGCGCGAGATCATCGAGTCGCGCGAATTTCAGTCGGCGGCGGGGAAGCTCACGTTCGCCATCGGCAAGAATATCCCGGGTGAAGCCGTCGTCGGCAACATCTCGAAGTTGCCGCATCTGCTCATCGCGGGTACGACGGGCAGCGGCAAATCCATGTGCCTGAACTCGCTGATCCTGAGCATACTGTTCAAAGCGACACCCGAGGAGGTGCGCTTTATCATGATCGACCCTAAGATGGTCGAATTCCGCGTCTACAACGGGATTCCGCATCTGCTGACCCCCGTCGTCACCGACGCGAAGAAAGCGGCGGGCGCGCTGCAATACTCCGTGATCCAGATGGAGAAACGCTACCACCTGTTCTCCGAGGTCAACGCGCGCGACTTGGAGAGCTACAACCGCCACCTCGAACAGGTCGGCGAGCCGAAGATGAGCCAACTCGTCGTCGTGATTGACGAGCTTGCGGATCTCATGATGACGAGCAAGAACGAGGTCGAGGAGTCCATCGTGCGTGTCGCGCAAAAAGGGCGTGCGGCGGGCGTGCATCTCGTCATCGCCACGCAGTCGCCGCGAGCCGACGTGATAACGGGTCTCATGAAGGCGAATATCCCCGCGCGCATCGCGCTGAAAGTCGCGTCGGGGCTTGAATCGCGCATAATACTCGACACGCAGGGCGCGGAAAAGCTCGTCGGCAACGGCGACATGCTGTTCTCCATGTCGAGCGGACAGCGCGGCATACGCATACAGGGTACGTTTTTGTCGGAACCCGACCGCGAAGCCGTCATCGAGTACATCAAGCGCGGCGGCGAAGCGCAGTACGAGACCGCCGTCATCGACGAGATCGAGCGCGCGGCGTACGCCAACGACAAAAAGGCAAAGGGCGCAAAGAGCGACGACGATGAGGACGGCGTGTCAACCGAGTTCGACGAGCTTCTGCCGCAAGCGGCGGAAGTGATTTTCGAGTTTGGGCGCGCGAGCACGACGATGTTACAGACGCGGTTGCGTCTCGGCTACTCCCGAGCGTCGCGGCTCATCGACCAGCTCGAAACCGTCGGTCTGCTCGGTCCGTTCGAGGGCGCGAAAGGGCGGCAGATTCTGATAACGAAAGAGCAATGGGCAAAAACGCGCTACGCGATGCCAATTGATAACGGACAATTGACAATTGACAATTTGGACGACGACGAGGACGACGACGCGCCGTTTTGACAATTAACAGTTAACAGTTAACAATTAACAGTTACGGGGGTTTGGACGGCGGTTACGACGTTGGACGTGGGACGCGCCGTAGGGGACGCCGCCCTCGGCGTCCCGTCCCCGATAATACGCAAACCCGAA
>JAISJJ010000040.1 GCA_031261585.1 Oscillospiraceae bacterium | reverse complement strand
GCGGATACCCGTATAAAGACACAGCATTATCGCGAGGTGGTCGAACTCTGACACGCGCAACGCCGTACTTTCAAGCCTTTTCTGCTCCTCGACTGTGAAAAACTCCGCTTCGTGTTTCTCTCGTTTCGGCAGCACAACACAAGGAACCTCAACGCCGGCGAACTTCAGCACAGAGCGGAGTAAACCAAAAACGGACTGTACGGTCACCGCCGACAGTCCGTTTTCGCATTGGGTATCAATGAAATCTTGTATTAACGCGGAAGTAAGCTGACTAAGGCTATAACCGCCGAGGACTGGTTTTATAATGTTGTCCGCTTGCCGCCTGTACACGCACAGCGTCGATTGTTTCACCGAGCCGCAGATTGAATCGAGGTACGCGTCAATCGCATCTGGCAACAGTCGCGGCGCGGGTTGATCTATCTGCACCGGCGGCTCGGATTTCGCGGTTTGGAGCCGCTCTTTGACCTCGGCGTAACTGCGAGCAAAAACGTATCCGTAGCGAGCTTTGCCGCCGTCACCATCGTAATCCTTTATATAACGCCCCTCGTAGCGACCGTCTTTGCGGTGGTAGATATTGCGAACCATTCTTGGCATTTGTGCACCTCCTTTTGACCAGAATTCTGACCAAGTATAGCACGGGAAATCGCCTGCTGTCGCGGCTGTTTTTGATTCGGGTGCGCCTTGAACAACCGTGCGCCGTAAAACATTGGTGTAACACGAGAGAACTTTGCCGAAGTTTCTCGAAATTTATCAAAAATTCAGTTGACGCGCAAGGTGCAATGTGTTATAATTACCAAAATTGCTTTGCGCTGGCTTGAAAGTTTGCCTATGCTTGTGTTGAAGCCCTTTCGCGAATGATGAATGTTTTGCGAAAGGTCGAAGCAAATCACGCACCTCGAACGCTACCGCATTATGCGATACAAAACTCTAAAAGTCAAGCAATACGAGCACCTGACGAGATATCTCGTCAGGTGCTCGTTGTATTTGGACTCATATTTTCACGCGCGGCACATTGTTACCCTCGTGTTTGCAATTACATATCTACACAAGCTCGCGGTAGAACAAACACCGCACCATCATTCGCAGTTCGCGTTGCGCATCTCCCCGCGCCTTTTCGCGGAGCTCGCGCGTCGTCGGGGTGTCCTCGGCGAGATACTCGGCAACGTAGCGGTCGAGCGTCGCGTAGTCGGGGTCGCGCGCGGTGAACGGTCCGAGTACGGGCATGAAGCGGTCGATGCACTCCCGCGCGGCGAAAATCAGCGTCTCGAGAAAGTCGGCAACGTCAGTAATCATCGTCGCGGGGTACACGCCGCCGTGTCCCGGCAGGACGTATTCGTCGCGCCCGAGCGCAAGTTCGCGCAGATTCGCGACCCAGCGTTCGGGGTTTGCATAATGGAAAAACAGCGACTCAAACTCGACGACTAAATCGCCCGTGCAGACCGCGCGCTCCTCCGGCAGCCGCACAAGCATATCCCACGGCGAGTGCGCGGCGTCGTCGAGCGCGACGAGTTCCACGCGGTACCCGTCGAGCAGGAACGACAATGACCCGCGCACGCCAGCGATTGCCGCCGCGCCGTCGTTAATTCTGCCAATCTCCTCCGCGCACTTGTGTGAGCAGAAAACCGTGACGGGCAGTTTGAAAAAGACGGGCAACCCCTCCGCGTGGTCAGGGTGGTTGTGCGTGAGAAATACATAGCGCAGCGGTTTGCCGAACAGCAGCGCAATCTCCGCGAGCATTTCCTCCGCCGCTTCCACGGTTGACGGGTCAACGATTGCAACGCCGGACTCGCCGACGATGAAAACGCTGTTGCCCTGCTGACGGAGCGGCAGATTCGCCCGCCGAAAATACAGGCGCTGCGAGAGCTTGAAAATCTCCACCATGTTGCCCGTGTATACAAGTTCCATTTGCAAATCCATAACTTACCCCACAACGCGCCCGAACGTGCGCACATCGTCGTACTCGCGCAACACAATCGGTGCGTACTCCTTATTCTCGCTCACCAACTTGCCCTTGCCGAGCCGCTTGATAAACATATCTCCGTTCAGCGCGAAAATCCCGACATCGCCGACGCTCACAACATCACACTCCGCGACGTACACAATCTCGCCGTCGTGATACAGCGGTTCCATACTGTCGCCGCTGACCCGAACGCAATAGTCCGCGTCGCTCGGCACCTCGTCCTCGGGAACCTCGATTTCCTCGAAATCATCGCTGTCGGCGTAGTTGCCAAGCCCCGCCGACGCGGGTAGGTCGAACAGTCGTATCGCCCGCGTTTTCTGCACGATGAACCGCTTGTCGCCGCGAAGCAGCGAATCATACTCGCGCAACCGCTGCAATCCCGTCTGATTCAGCTTTTCCGTCGCGCCGAACTCGGTCAGGTCGCGCACGTCGTACAGACCGCAAAGCAGTAGCAACTGCTCCGCGTTCGGTTGCGTGTTGCCCTTTTCCCACTTGGAAATCGCGGTAAAATGGACTGGCAAACCGCGCTCCGCGAACAATGCGGCAACCTCGGGTTGCGAAAAACCTGCCGCTGTGCGGAGCCGTTTCAGCGTATCGCCAATTTCACTCATTTTTATCACCCTGCGTATTGTAACACAGCAAAACACATTTGTCAATCAAATTATCGCAAAAATCGCTAAAATTTGTTGTTGACATAGCGCGTAACGCGATGTATAATGCAAATACTCTCTTCCGCAGGAGGTGTAACGTGAGCATTATAGCGCATAGCGATGCGAACTCGTTTTACGCGTCGGTCGAAATGATGCGCAACCCGCGTCTGCGCGACGTGCCTATGGCGGTCTGCGGATTGACCGAGGAGCGTCACGGCATCGTGCTGACCGCGAACTACATCGCCAAAAAGACCGGAATCAAAGTCGGTATGGCGAACTGGCAGGCGCGGCAAGCGTGTCCGGGACTTGTCACTGTGCCGCCGCACTACTCGGATTACTT
>JAISJJ010000023.1 GCA_031261585.1 Oscillospiraceae bacterium | reverse complement strand
TCCCTTGTCAATTGTCAATTATCTCGTCGCACACATGCCCCAACAGCCGCACGTCGTGCGAGATCAGCAGGATTGACAGTCCTCGCTCGGACTGTATGCGTTTCAGGAGATGCACGATTTTTGAGCATGTCGCCACGTCGAGCGACGAGACGGGTTCGTCGGCGATGATCACGTCGGGGTTCGTCGCAATCGCGCGCGCTATGGCTACGCGCTGACGCTGACCGCCCGACAACTCACTCGGACGGCGCGATATCAACTCCGCGTCGAGTTCCACGTCGCGCATCAGGGCAAGAATCGTGTCGCGCGGCGGCTTGCGGCGGTCGCGCAGTCTCAGCGGTTCCGCGATGATCGTCTCGACGGTCATGCGCGGGTTCAGCGCGGACACGCTGTCCTGAAAGATCATCTGAACACTGAGATTTTTATCCGCGACGCGCTCACCCGCGTCGGGTTTCTCAACATCGGCGGCGATACGCGCGAGAGTGGACTTGCCGATACCCGACGGTCCGCACAGACCCAGCAGCTCGCCGCGATTTATCGTGAGATTCACGCCGCGCAGCACGTGATTTACGTTGCCGCGCGGCATTTTGTAGCTTTTTGAGATGTTGCGCAGTTCGAGAATAGGCGTTTTCGGCGATTCGGGCGACGCGCCGTGGACGTGTTCGCCGCCCTCGTGCGCGTGGAGCAGACCGCGCGTGTACGCGTGGCGCGGACGCTCGAAGATGTCACGCGTTGCGCCGCGCTCGACGATTTTACCGTCCTGCATGATCAGCACACGGTCGGCGAAATCGCGCACAAGCTCCAAATCGTGCGTCACGAACAGTATCGCGGCGTTCGTGTCGCGCCGAATCTCGTCGAGAAGTTCCATGATTTTCACGCGCAACGCCGCGTCGAGCGAGGTCGTCGGCTCGTCCGCAAATATGACTTTGGGGTTCGACGCGAGGGCGAGCGCGATAGCCGCGCGCTGCCGCATACCGCCCGAGAGGTGCGCGGGGTACTGCCACGCGCGCAGTTCGGGACGGTCGATACCGACGCGCGCGAGGAGTTCCGTCACGTCGGCGCGTTTGTCGCACTCGCGAATCTGCCGCCCGACGGTCATCGCGGGGTCGAGCGCGGTCATGGCGTTCTGCATGACGAGCGACATATCGCGCGGCGCGGGTACCGTGAGTGCGTCGTGCGATATCACCGCGTTTTTCGGCGGCAATCCGAGCAGGGAGCGGCACAGCACAGTCTTGCCGCTGCCAGACTCGCCGACGAGCGCGAGCAACTCACCGCGGTACAGCTTGAAACTCACACCGTCCACCGCACGCTTGCCCGGGAAATCGACGGTCAAGTTGTCAACGGTGATTATGCTGTTGTCCGTAGGCGTGGTGCTCATCGCAATTCCCGTCCTTTCCGCGCAGTTTTATTTCTTATGGGATAGCATCAGTTCGTTTACACGTGAGCAAGACGAGGGAACGGGGGACTGGATTGCTTCGCGCGGCTCGCAATGACGAGGGGTTCGTCAGCCCTAAATTGTCCATTCCCACACGTTCCAGAAGATACCCACGCCGTGGTGTCCGAGCGTCACTTCCGCCGCTATGCCGTGCAGTTCGGGTACCGCGATGTACAGCGCGTCGAGGTACGCGATGAACGTGTACGCGGGGTCGGCGGCGAGTACGGACTGGAACTCGGCGTAGTACGGCTTCCGCGCGTCGGGGTCGAGCAACGCGCGCGCCTGCGTCAACAGCTCATCGACGCGCGCGTTCGAGTAACCCGAGTAGTTCGCGCCCTGATCGGTGCCGAACACCTTGTACGTGTGGTCGTCGGGGTCAAACGGACTGCCCCAGCCGATCAAAAACGCGGTTTGATTCGCCCAGTCCGTGTTCTCGCGCACCTCGACGGTGCAGTTCACGCCGATATCTTGCAGGTTCTGCGCGCAGATATTCGCCATGTCAACGCGCACCTGATCGCTCGGACGCGCGGAGATCGCGAACGCGAGTTGTACGCCGTTTTTCTTATAGTAGCCGCCCGCGCCGATTGTCCAGCCGAGTGCCTCAATCGCGGCTTTCGCGGCGGCGGGGTTGTAGTCGTAGTGTTCGATATCCGCGTTGTAGTACGCGCCCTTTTGCAGCGGCGAGTACGCGGGCTCGCCCTCACCGAGCAGGACGCTCGCGACTATCGCGTCGCGGTCGATAGCGTAGGACAGCGCGGCGGGCAGACCGGGGTTGTCACGCCAGAAAGCGTTGTTGAAGTTGTAGAGTATGCCGCGGTAGTCGGCGGTGTTCATGTCGTACACGACGAATTTTGCGTTGTTTTTGAACTCCTCCGCGTCTTTCGGCGTGACCTGCGCGAGGTCGAGTTCACCCGATTTGAGTTGCAGGGCGCGCGCGTCGTAGTCGTCGACGATCTTGAAGATGATGCGCTCAATCTGCGGCGCGCCGAGACAGAAATCGTCGAACTTCTCCATCGTGATGCTCTGCCCGATATCCCACGACACGAACTTGTACGGTCCCGCGCCGACTGGCGCACGGTTCCACGGGTCGGTCACGATATCTTTCCCGTCGAGCAGGTGTTTAGGCAGTATGCCCATCGTGAGGTAGTCGGGCATCGCGGCGTTCGGCGCGGACAGCGTGAACGTGACCGTGAGCGGGTCGACGACCGTGATATCCGTGATGTCGATGTAGTTTGAGATGTTCTCCGAGCCGTTGTTCTCGTCCAAAATCGTCTCGAACGTGAATTTTACGTCGTCGGCGGTCAGGGCGTGACCGTCGTGGAACGTCAGCCCGTCGCGCAGACGGAACGTGTAAGTGAGCGTCGCGTCGTCCCAGTCCCAACTCTCGGCGAGCGCGGGAACGACGTTGTTGTAGTAGTCGTGCCGCGTCAACCCGAGGAACAGCAGGGAGTTGATCTCGCCGTGTTCATACAGCGCGGGGTTGATCGCCGTGTAGTCGCCGCTGCCGTACACGAGCGTCGTCGCGTCCGACGCGGGCTTTTTCGATGCACATCCCGCAAACACGGTGAGCGCAAGCGCGAGAACGAGGATAAGCGTGATAATGCGTTTCATTGTATAGCCTCCAAAAATGTTTGTAAATGCGTCGTAGGGGACGCCGCCCTCGGCGTCCCGTTTTTCGGTAATGTTGGACAGGTTTGCGTAGGGACGGACGACCCTGTCCGTCCTGTTTGGGGTAATGCGTTGTCAAAGGCGGAACGCCGAGGGCGGCGTCCCCTACGGGCGGTTTGCGTTGTCGGTCATGGTTTGCGCAATCACCGCCGACGCAGCCACTCTCCGATATTTGTGATGCATATCAACGTTGTGACGAGAAGCGTCGTAGGTATCAGGATCAGCCACCAACTGTTCGTGAGCAGAGCGTCCTGCGCGGTGCTCATCAGCGCGCCCCACGACGCGGAGTTCGGCGGCAACCCAAGTCCGAGAAAGCTCAGCGACGCTTCGGCGGCAATCGCGGTGCTGACGTTGTATATGAGCATGAACATCACGGACGGCAGGACGTTTGGTAGCAGATGTTTTCGCAGTACGTAGCCGAATTTCGCGCCCGACAGCCGCGCCGAGAGTATGTACTCGCTGCCGTGTATCTGCCGCACCTCCGTGCGCACGATTTTTGCGATGCTCGTCCACGACGTTATGCCGATCACGAGCGCGAGGGATACGGGCGTGGGTTTGCCGAGAATCGCCTGAATCGTCACGACGTACAGTATCGACGGCACGCTCATGACGAGTTCCGTCGCGCGCATGAGCGCGTTGTCGAGCCACCTCGGCGCAAGACCCGCCACCGCGCCGTAGATCACCGCGATAACGGCGGAGATCGCCGCCGACAGCGCACCGATGAACAGCGACACGCGCCCGCCGTGCAGTACCATCTTGAACACGTCGCGCCCCAATTGATCGGTGCCGAACAGGTGCGCCGCGCTCGGTGCCTTTAATAGTGCGTCGAACTCCATGCGCGTCGGGTTTCCGGGCGCGATAAGCCACGCAAACAGGCAAACAAGCACAATCAATCCCATCACAGACGCGGAGACGTAAGGCTTACGCGTCATCATCGCGCCCTCCGTCCAAACCCCCGTAATTGTTAATTGTTAATTGTTCATTACTCGCGCCAAGTGCCGCGCTTCGCGCGGTTGCGCTCTGTACGCTCTCTGCGGAGAGCGTGTTAATTGCCCCCGTGTGTCTCATGCGAACATCGAGCACCTCGGACAGCGACTGCGCCGCCATGTTCGACAGCAGAATCACGAATCCCGTAAGCAGCGTCAGCACCGAGAGCATGTTGTAGTCGCGCAGACGCGCCGACTCGAACGTCAGCGTGCCGATACCCGGATAGCCGAACACGAGTTCGACGATGTACGTACCCGCGATGATGTGCGGCACCGACACCGCCATGATCGTCACGAGCATGGGCAGCATGTTGCGCAGACAATGCCGCAGAACGCGCGCCGTCGTCAGCCGTTTCGCCCTCAGCAGCAGCACATAGTCCTGCCGCAGCTCCTCGACGACGCGGTTGCGTATCATGTACGCGTAGTACCACAGATGCGACAGCGTCATGACAGCGACGGGCAAGATTAAATGCACCGCGCGGTCGGCGAATCCGCCGCCGCCGATTGAGTACGCGCCGCTCGTGGGCAACAGGCGCAGGTTGACGGAGAACACGAGTATGAATATCAGCGCGATGAAAAAGCTCGGTATCACGCTCGTCGCGGTGCCGACACGGTATATTACGCGGTCGGCGACACCGCCCTCGCGCACGGCGCACCACACACCGAGTAATATCGCGAGCGCGAACGTCAAAATGTACGATATCCCGCCGAGCAGTAGCGTGTTCGGCGCGAGTCTGCCGATGACGGATAAAGCCGCCTGCTTGTACTTGTACGATATGCCGAAGTCGCCGCGCAGCGCGTTGCCGAGCCACGCGAAGTATTGCGCCGCAATGGGTTTGTCGAGGTTCAGGCGCGACATGGCGGCGGCGCGCTGCGTCTCGCTCATGCGCTCCACCGCGTCGCCGTAGTACGCGTACAGCGGATCGTGCGGCGCGAGCCGAGCCAGCCAAAACACGATCGCGGACAGCGCGAACATGAAAACGATAAGCAATATCAACTTTTTTGCGATTCGCAGCGGCATTGCGGCTCCTTTCGCGCGAGGTTGATGTTATTTTACCGCATATTGCGCGGGATTGCAAAGCCCCCGTAGGGGATAAATCCAATTTAATTTATAATTAACAATGCGAATCACGAGTTGAACACGTATGCAGACCACAACAGGGCGACCACGCAGGGTCGCCCCTACACAAACCAAGACACGTGCGCGGGAACCAAGACCCTGACACGCGCCGCAGGGCGGCAGCAAAACGAACCGCAGAGACAGTTGATGTGGCGTGACGCATTTTTCTCGCCTTAGCGAAGCAAAAACCATTGGTTTTGGAGTGATTCGCCCCGAACTCCGCTAATTCTGCCGTTCTCGGTTAAAGGAAGTTGTGGGGTTGCCCACCCCCGCCGCCGCTGCCGTTCTCGCGTCTCACGGAAGCGAGAATGGCGCGGTGCGTTCCCTCCAACGAGCTTTGGTTACTTTCTCTCGACAGAAAGTAACGCCGCGCGGCGAGCGCGGACAGAGTTGCGAAACTCAGAGCGTAGCCCGCGACGCAAGTCGCGAGATGAGATTCTGCAAAGGGCGGGTAGACCCCGCCCCTACGAGGACGAGGAAAGCGAATCAACATCAAGGGGATTCTTCGCAGGCTCAGAATGACAGTGCATCTGCAAGTCTCGCGTATGAGATTCTTCGCTTCGCTCTGAATGACAGGGACGGTGCAGAATGATGGCAGGGGCGATGTGGACATCGCCCCCTACGAGGACGAGAGACACGCAATTTTCAACTCGTGATTCGCATT
>JAISJJ010000089.1 GCA_031261585.1 Oscillospiraceae bacterium | reverse complement strand
GCCGATTTGTTCGAGCTTTATCTAAAGGAAACCGAGTTCAGATTCAATCACCGCGGGCAAAATCTTTATAAAATTTTACTCAAAATGCTGAGGGAAGACCGATTTTAGTGTCAAGTCCCCTGTTAATTGTTAACTGTTAATTGCAACGTGTGCCACGGCAGTACCGCGCACTTTACTCTTGCGGGCATTTTTGCTATACCTTGCAGCGCGATGGCTTCTTCGAGTTCCGCAAGTTCGGCTTCATCCGTCACCTCGCCCTTGATCATGCCGAGAAAGAGCTGCGCAAGACGGTTCGCGTCCTCTACCGTCGCGCCTTTCAGCAGATCCAGCATCATCGACGCGGACGCCTGCGAGATCGCACAACCCGACCCCGTGAAGCCCACATCGACAATCACGCCGTTCTCGACGCGCAGATGCAGGTCAATCTCATCGCCGCACGTCGGGTTCACACCGTGGTGCGTGTGCGTCTCACCGTCTACCTCGTGGCGGTTGCGGCGGTCGCGTGAGTGCTCCGTTATCAACTGTGTGTAAATCGCGTCAATCGCCATATTGCATCACCTTTCTGACGCGCGGCAACGCGTCGAGCAGTCTGTCAATGTCCGATTCGTCGGTGTACGCGCCGAGACTTGCGCGCGCCGTCGCCTTGAACGGCACCCCGAGATAGTCGAGCAGCGGGTGGGCGCAATGTTTGCCGGCGCGCACCGCGACGTTTGACTCGTTGAGTATCGTCGCGACATCGTGCGGATGCACATCGTCCACCTCGAACGACACGACCGCGCGGCGATCATACAGACCGAAGCCGGCGTCGCACGTGATGTGTACATGCGGTATCCTGCGCATACCGTCGACGAGCCGCGTGAGCAGTCGGTGTTCGTTCGATTCAATCGCGTCCCAGCCGATAGTGCCGATATACACCGCCGACGCGCCGAAACCGACCGCGCCGCCGCCGTTTTGCGTTCCCGCCTCGAACTTTGAGGGCAACGGGGCAAAGTCCGTCTCCTGTTCGCGCACATCCTCGATCATATCGCCGCCGAACATGAACGGCGGCATTGCGTCGAGCAACTCACGCCGCCCGTACAGCGCGCCGATACCCATCGGACCGTACATCTTGTGCGCCGAAAACGCCGCAAAATCAACGCCGAGAGACTTAACGTCCACCGCCATGTGCGGTACGCTCTGCGCGATATCGAGCACGGTAGCCGCGCCGACAGCCTTTGCGCGCTCTACGATTTTCAGCACGGGCAACACCGCGCCGAGGACGTTTGACACGTGCGCAAACGCGACAATCTTCGTGCGAGCGTCGATCTTGCGCTCAATCTCAGAATCGGGCAGCAACCCCGTCTCGCGGTCGACGTACATATACCGCAGCTCCGCACCGACTTTTTTGCACACGTATTGCCACGTCACGATGTTCGAGTGGTGTTCCGTGATAGGAATGACGATGTTGTCGCCCGCGCCCACTGCATACGGCGCGAAGCAGTACGCGATGAGGTTCAACGCCTCGGACGTGTTGCGCACGAAGATTGTCTCCTCGGGTGCCGCGCCGATGAACCGCGCAACCGTCTCCCGCGCGCCGTCATACGCCGCCGTAGCGCGCTGCGACATGTCGTACAGCCCGCGGTGCGGATTCGCGGAGTCGTAGCGGTAAAAATCGTCCATCGCCCGCAGCACGCTCTCGGGGCGCATACTCGTCGCGGCGGAGTCGAGGTACGCGACGGACTGGTCGCGCAGCGCGGGAAAGTCGCTTTTTATAGTGTGTGGCATGTTTATTTTCCCCATCGGTAGCCCTGCTCGCGCAGTACCGTCTTGATTATTTTTATTGCATCGCCGTCAACGCCGTGCAACTGCAAAAACTCGTCCTCGCTGATACCCGTTATGTCCTGTACCGCGCGCGCGTTGGGAAACTTGTCGCGAATCGCGCCGCGCGCCGTTTCGCCGAGACGCTCATACAAAACGCTGATCGGCACTATCGCGGTCGGTTGTCTCGGCGGGAACGTGCTGTCGAACGCCGCAAATTCCTCATCGGTCATTTCCTCGAACACCGAATCCTCGTAAAATCTGCCCGAAACACCGTCGAGCGCGCCGTCGTACAGCGGCAACGCCATGTGCGCGTCAAAACTCTTACCCGCAGAGGTCGTTATACCGAACTCTGACGCGCGCCGAAAACCGAGACGCGGATAGTAATCGGGGTGTCCGAAGATCACAATCGCGCGGTAGCCGAGCCGCGTCGCCTCGGCGGTGGTATGCGCCACAAGTGCCTTGCCTATGCCGAGATTTTGGTACTGCGGCAAAACGGACAGCGGACCGAACGTCAGCGTCTCGACGATTGTACCCGCGTCCGTCACGATTTTCGACTTCGTGTACAGGATGTTGCCGACGATGACGCCGCCGATCTCCGCCACGTAGTCGAGTTCGGGTACGAAACTCGCGGCGGTGCGCAGTTTGTGCGCGAGCAGATGCTCGTTGTTGGGTTGCGGTGTGCCGCCGTTCCAAAACGCGTCGCGCGTCAGTTCCTCGACGGTGCGGTAGTCGCGCGGTTCCTCGCGGCGCAGGGTGATCTCAGGCATTGTCCGTGATCCTCGCGGCGAGTGCGGCGCGCACTTTTTCGCGCATATCCTCGTCGGGCAACGCTTTCAGCGCGGTCTCCATCATCGCGAGGGTCAGCATACGTTTCGCGTCGCCCTCACTCAATCCGCGCGACTGCATGTAGTACAGTTTTGCCGCGTCGGGTTTGCCGACGGACGCGGCGTGACTGCCCTCGACGTTCTCCTCGCCGCACAGTATCAGCGGTGCGGAGCGGTTGCGCGCGGATTTTGAGAACAGCAGCGTATTCTCGCTCTCCGCGCCGACAGAACCCGACGCGCCGCGCACAAAGTCAATTGTTCCGCGAAAAATCTTGTCGCATCTGCCGAACAACGCGCCCGCCGCGTCCTGCGTGCTGACGGAATGCTGTCCGAGGTGTCGCGCGACGTAGTTGAAGTCGAGTTTGCGCGCGCCGTCGCCGAAATAGAACGTGTGGGCGCGGGATTCTGCCTTGTCGCCCTCAAGTTTCATGTGACTGCCCGCGTAGACCTCGGACGCGCCAAGCTCGATGCGCGTGAGCGAGACGGACGCACCGTTGGCGATGACCGCAGAAAAATCCGTGAAGTGCCGCGTTGCCGTATTCAGCGTCTGCACCTCGACAACGTGAACGTCGGCGCAGTTCTCCGCGATAACGCGCGTCATACCCGCGTGGAACGCGGCGGAGTCGTCCGCCGAATCGTAGAACAGCACAAGCGTTACGGACGAGTGCGCCTCCGCGAATATGACGTTGCTGTCCACGACGACGGGGGAGTCCGCGCCGAGCGTATAACTCGACGTTACGGGTTCCGCGACGATCTCGCCGCGCTTGGAGCGTATGCGCGCGCCCGCGTTCGCGTGGACGCGGATATACGCCGCGAGTTCGCCCGACAGCGCGGATTTGAACTCCGCACAGCGCAGTACGCTCTCGTGCGTGCGGATTATACCGCTCGGCAATGTCGGGTGCGGCGCGTTTATCGGCTCAGGTGTCGGCAGTTCAAGTTCGATCGCCGCGCCGTTCACGCCCAGACGCCGCCATGTAGGCATAGCGAGAGCGTTTATGTTTCTCAGGGTCGTCGCCATCAGCTCACACCCCCTGTAATTTCTAAACTGATCAGCCGATTCATCTCAACGGCGTATTCCAGCGGCAACTCTTTGGATATCGGCTCCGCAAAACCGCCGACGATCATACCTTTTGCGTCATTCTCGGACAGTCCGCGCGACATTAGATAGTATATCGACTGCTCGGATATGCGCCCGATCTTCGCCTCGTAACCGATGTCCGTGTCGTCGCACCGCACGTCGATGACGGGTACCGTGTCCGACCGCGATTCCGAGTCGAGCATCAGACTGTCGCACGAGACGGATATGCGGCTTCCCTCCGCGTTCTCCGACACCGTGATACCGCCGCGAAACGTACTCTTGCCGCCGTTTTTCGAGATGGATTTCGCGGAGATGCGCGACGAGGTGTTGCGCCCGATGTGCGCTACCTGCGTTCCCGTGTCAAGCTCCTGACCCGCACCCGCGAACGTGATACCCGTGTACTCGCAACGCGCGTCGTCGCCGCGCAGTATGCTCATGGGGTAGAGGAAACTCGTGTGCGAGCCGAACGAGCCCGACACCCACTCGATGGTGCCGCCGCGCTCGACCGTCGCGCGCTTGGAGTTGAGATTGTACATGTTTCTCGACCAGTTCTCAATCGTCGAGTAGCGCAGTCTCGAACCCTCGCCGACGTACAGCTCGACGCAACCCGCGTGGAGGTTCGCGACGTTGTACTTCGGCGCGCTGCACCCCTCGATGAAGTGCAGCGACGCGTTTTTACCGAGGATTATCAGCGTGTGCTCGAACTGTCCCGCGCCCGCCGCGTTGAAGCGGAAATACGACTGCAACGGGATATCGACCGCAACGCCGTCAGGCACGTAAACGAAACTGCCGCCAGACCACACCGCGCCGTGCAGCGCGAGGAACTTGTGTTCCGTCGCGGGCAGCAGCTTCATGAAATGCTCGCGCACCATCTCCGCGTACTCACCGCGCAACGCCGAATCCATGTCGGTGTACACCACGCCGAGGTCGGCGACCTCCTGCTTGATGCTGTGGTACACGACCTCGCTGTCGTACTGCGCGCCGACACCCGCGAGACCCGTGCGCTCAGCTTCGGGTATGCCGAGAGCCTCGAACGTGTTCTTTATCTCGTCAGGCACCGTGTCCCAGTCGTGCGACTGCCGCGCGTCGGGGCGCACGTACGTCACGATGTTCGCCATGTCCAGTCCGTCAAGCGGATAGCCCCATGTCGGCAACGCCGTGCGCTCGTAAATCTCGAGCGATTGCAGACGAAACGCGCGCATCCAGTCGGGGTCACGCTTCTCGTCGGAGATTGTGGATATTATCTCGGGCGTAAGACCCGATTTTACCTGAAATTTCGGCGCGTCGGTACCCTTGCGGTCGTATACCTCGCGCGAATACTCCTCGTATTCGGTCAGTTCGCGCGCGCTCATTCGGTTATGTCCCCATGAACGGCGGCAAAACCGCCGTCGGCGATGCGCGATATCAACTCCGCACCGCCCGTGAGCGTGATATGCTTGTCGTCCAACACATGCACGTAGTCGACCTTGATATCGTCCACGAGTCGCTGATTGTGCGTGATTATCAGCATCGCGTTGTCCGCGTTGCGGTATTTGTTGATACCGTCGGACACGACGCGCACGGCGTCCACGTCGAGACCCGAATCAGCTTCGTCGAGTATCGCGAGTTTCGGGTTCAGCATCAATAGTTGCAGAATCTCGGTTTTCTTTTTCTCACCGCCTGAGAAGCCGACGTTGAGTTCGCGCGACGCGTAAACGCGGTCAAGCCCCAGCTCGTCCATCTTCGCGAACAGCTCTTTCTGGAATTTGAACAGGCGCGGCGTCTCGCCCGTTACCGCGCCGACTGCGGCGCGCAGGAAGTTCTCGACCGTCACACCGGGTATCTCCTCGGGGTTCTGGAACGAGAGAAAAACCCCGAGTTTCGCGCGTTTGTCGGGGCTGAGCCGCGTGATGTCCTCGCCGAGGAACTCTACCGTTCCGTCCGACACGTCGAACATGGGACTGCCCATGATCGCGGCGGCGAGCGTCGATTTACCAGAGCCGTTCTGCCCCATGATAACGTGCGTCTCACCCGCGTTGACGGTCAAATTCAGACCGCGCAGGATCAGCTTTTCGCCTACGTTGACGTGCAGATTGCGCACGTCGAGAAGTGGTTTTGTCACTATCTTCATCTCCAATTGGAAATTATTTGCCGCCGAGACGAATCATCTCGTCGATACAGCGCCGCGCGGACGTGATGAGCTCCGGTTCAAGCGTGATCTCGTCGCCGCCGACACCGAGCAAGCAGTTGTACAGGTCGACGAGCGTCGTGGATTTCATGTTCTGGCACACGAGTTTGCGCGACAGCGCGTAAAATTTCTTCTGCGGACACGCGTACTGCAAATGCTCAACTATCGAGATTTCCGTGCCGATAATAAACTCGTCGCGGTCACTCTGCACCGCGTAGTCGTAAATCCCCGACGTACTGCCGACGTAATCCGCTTGCGCCACGACATCGGGTACGCACTCGGGGTGGACGAGCAGCAGCGCGTTCGGGTGCGCGGCGCGCATCTCGGCAGTCTCCGCGCCCGTGACCGCCGCGTGAATCGGGCAGCCGCCCGATATCAGATGCACCTCTTTCTCGGGCAGTTGATCCGCGACATACGCGCCGAGATTGCAGTCGGGTACGAACAGAATCTCGCGCTCGGGCATCGCGCGGATAATCTTCACCGCCGACGAACTCGTCACGCACACATCGGACAGGGTTTTCACCTCCGCCGTAGTGTTGATGTAGCACACGACCTTCGCGTTCGGGTACTTCGCGATAGCGTTTTTCAGCCGCTCACCGCTCAACCCGTCCGCCATGGGACACCCCGCCGTCGGATTCGCGAGAAACACTGTTTTTTCAGGCGCGAGCAACTTCACCGTCTCCGCCATGAAGCGCACGCCGCACATGATCGCGGTCGGCTTCGTGTCCTCGGCGGCGTGGACAGAGAGCTTGTACGAGTCGCCGTTGTAGTCCGCGACCTCAAGAATCTCCTGCCCCTGATAAGTATGCGCCAAAACGCAAATATTCTTCTCGCGCTTCAACCGCACGATCTCGTCCTGAATCTCCCGAACAGTCATAATATTCCGCCCTCTGCTGTTATTACTCTGCGTTCGCCCCGAAACAGGGCGACCACATAGGGTCGCCCCTACACAAACCAAAAGTTTTGCGCCGCCTCGCTACGAAAAGCAACTCGCGTCCGAACTCCCGTCTCCAACTGTTAATTGTTAACTGTTAATTGTTAACTGAATAGTTCCGCCGCCTATCACGCAGTCGCCGTCGTACAGGACTGCCGCCTGACCGGGCGTGATTGCGCGCTGCGGTGAGTCAAACGTGATTTCGAGCGTGTCGTTGTCCGTTTGGCGCACCGTTGCGGGTTTCGCGGGCGACGCGTAGCGGATTTTCACATCGCAACGCGTGTCGCCGTCGAGCGAATCGACCGCAATCAGGTTCACGCGGTTCACGGTGAACCGCGTCGCGTACAGATCCGCGTCGGTGCCGAGCGTTACGGTGTTGCGCTGTGCGTCAATCGCGGTGACGTACAACCGCGTGTCGGACGAGATGCCGAGACCTCTGCGCTGACCGATAGTGTAGTTGCGCGAACCGCGATGCTGTCCGAGGACGTTACCGTGCGTGTCGATGTAGTCGCCGTGAACCGCCGCCGCGCCCGTGTACTCGTCGAGAAAATCGCCGAAATCGCCGCGCGGCACGAAGCAGATGTCCTGACTGTCGGGTTTCGCGGCGTTCTCCAACCCGTTCGCGCTCGCGATATCGCGGACTTCCGACTTCGTGTAATTGCCGAGCGGGAACACGATGCGCGCGAGTTGCGCCTGAGTGAGAAAGTACAGCGCGTAACTCTGGTCTTTCGTCGCGTCACGCCCGCGATACAGCAGATACCGCTCGCCGACGCGCTCAATCCGCGCGTAGTGACCCGTGGCGACGTGACTGCACCGCAGCTTGTCCGCGCGTTCGAGCAGCGCGCCGAATTTCAGAAAACGGTTGCACTCGATACACGGATTAGGTGTGCGTCCGTGCGCGTACTCGTCGGCGAAATTGTCCATCACGTGACGGCGAAACGCTTCGGCGTAGTTGTAGACGTAGAACGGGATATCGATCACCGTCGCCGCGCGCTCCGCGTCACCGCGGTCGGCGAGCGAACAGCAGGCATTCGTGATGTCCTCGCCGATGTCCTCGTTCTCGAAGAGTTTCATCATCACTCCGACGACCTCATGACCCGCCTGCGACAACAGCAGCGCGGCGACGGAACTGTCCACACCGCCTGACATCGCCGATAAAACGCGCACCGTCACCACCCCCGCATAAATTTACACTCTATCTTACATCATTTGCGCCGCAAAGTCAAGACCGCGACAGAATAAAACAGCGCGGATCGTATGATCCGCGCTGTGTGTTGCCGCATAACCGCAGCTTGCGAGTTAACCGATTAGTATGAACTTCACCGCGCCGTCCATGAGTTCAGCCGACATCTCTTCATACTTCGCGCGGTCGTATTCATCGACCCATTGCTCGTGCAAACTCCAAACAGGAAAGAGTACCCACAACATTTCCCAATCAGAAATGTTTGTGTCGGAACACAAGATTATCGGCTGTGAGCCGCCGCTCCAATCACTGACGTTATCAAATTCGGCTTTTTCCCAACATGATATATTCCCTAAACCTATTGTAGCCAAACCGTTTCGCGGCAAGAATACAAGCGAAAAGGTCTGACTCGCCTGACCTTGATCCTCGGCAATTAATATGTAACCATCCCAAGATTCGGGAACTTCAATTTTTATCTGATGACGACCGTAATTATCGTCCGTGTAATAGACCGTGCCGCGGGGTTGCGGCGTTGTCTCCGACGGCAAGGGTGAGACGACGGACGGTGTCGTCGACGGTGCGGTCGGTGTCGGCGACACCGCGCCGTTCGGGGTGCCGCTACACGCGGCAAACAGGAGCAGTAACAGCAATGTCACTGCGATAACGGCAGTTAATTTTTTCATTTGCTCCTCCTCAGACTACGCGGACGACGTACGTAAAGGTTGGTATACCGCCCGCGAGGACTTCAATCGTCCATGTTCCGACTGTATTAAACGTGTAATTGCCTGTCCATGTTGTAGCATTCACTGCGTTGTATGTATTTACGAGTGTTGCCGTGGATCTATTCCCGTTGGAATCAGGAGCATATATCTTTGTTGTAATCCATGCGGCACTAATTGAGTAGCTTTGTAAAGAAAGCGTCGTTCCCACGGTAACTGCATTTTGTAGTTTCGCAGTTAGCCTGTTACCTGTCGCCCCGCTGCGAAATGTCTGTGGGATAACAACACAATAGTCGTATGTGCTGGTATTTTCAATATAGCATGTGGAAAGCTGCTTGTTTTTGCAGTAATCATTGTACGCAGTGTAGTAGATATGTTCGCGATCAGCCCCCGTAGCATTGTTAATGAAAATTGCGTGCCCAAAACGACCAGCCGAACCTCTTACTATCATTACTGCACCAATCAAGTCGCTATATGGCACAGTTGTCGTGGCACCCGAAAAGCTCCCACCAGACCTGTCATTCAAGTAACCTGTAGTTAAGGTTGATGAATTACTGGGTACAAAGTATTGCTTCGAGGTAATCCCTACTTCATTTAAGTCGTTGTTTGAATTGTTAATATAACTCAAGAAACTGTTCGTTCCACTCCAGCTTGAACTGGCTGCGCTTGCTGTCGAAAACCACTTCGTTTTCAAGGTGCTTGTATCAGAGCCGATGTCATCCATGCCATATTTTGCGCCAATGCTTGTCGACGAATTGCTGCCCCCGAACCCTGCCCACACGCACTGCGATACGAACAACATACAACTATTAGTGTCCCACAAGAAATAGTCGTTCTTATATGAGATCGTAGGTGAAGTTGAATTGTATCCACCCGCTGGTTTTGTTGAGTATGTCAATGCGTAGTTTACGGCATTTGCTTTATTGTACACATAGTTGTTTCCACTGATGGCGTTAACTTGCGCTGTCTGGGACAGTGCAGGTTCTTTCGGTTTGATTGCGGAGGTTCTTCTTTCGCGCAATAGCTCTTCTCTGATATTGTCGTAATTGGTAAGTTCCGCTACAACGTCGAATCCGCCACCAGCAAATTCTTGAAAGAACATATCATCGCTGCTAACCTCTGCAATATACCATGTGCCGTTTGCTTTTATGAGACCTACATCGTAGCGATACAGTTCAAACGTAGTTTCTTCGCAATCGCTGTACTGGTAGTCGAGACTTTCGTAAATGTGAACTATGGCGGTGTCTTTGTTGACCAAGACGCTTTCTACGGAGTAACTTGGCGAGAAATAACGATATGTGATATCTTGCGTCTCGTATAAATGCGCAAAATACGTAATGCGGTCGTCCTGAAAATGCAGATTTGATTCTAATGCGTCAACACCTTTGATTAGATGACGGTATAGTTTTCAATATTTCAGACGCAACAGAAGCGCGAGTTTTCGAGTAGTATTTACTCGCTGTGTCACTTAACGCAATGCTATGTCGTTCGGATTCCGATAGAGATAGTAACGTATGTTCGTTTGTGTCGCGCGGTTCGTGCAGATAGATCGCATATACGCATTCGCTCAAATACGACTCAACGACCGCTGCGATTGTCTTTTGCTCTGCTGACTGTGCTCTAACAGTTTTTGGGGAAGCGGCACTAACACCGATTCCCATTTGTAAGCTAAGAACCATTGTCACTGCCAAAAGTATGGCGATGACCTTGCAGCTCTTCTTGTTCTGGTAATACATTGTTAATTCTCCCTTAATTTTATTTTGCATGATGGTTGTCTCCAGTGCGTTTTTCCGCGCCGCCGCGCTGAATGGCCCATCGGTCTGTCCTCCTTTTTCAACTGATGTTATTATTTTACAACATTTATCACGTTTTGTCAACACTTTTCTGTAAAATTATTCTCTATTTTGGTATAATTTTTATTTTGTTCATATCCGCCACAAAATCGCGCTAACCGCCATCAAAACGTGCGCCAGCAAAAACTGAGAACATATACACCAATCGACAAATTGTGCATAATTTCCAATTTACAGAATAAAACAGCGCGTATCACACGATCCGCGCTGTCTAAAATTGCTTATACCTACAAATCCAGTGCCGCGTGGTACCCTCGGAACGTCGCCTCTCGGATATTGCGCGCCGACACGCAGTCGCCTATGAACGACGTGTTCGCGACGAGTCCGCGCAGTGAATCCGCCGTGTCGCGGCGCGGACGCTGACCCGCCGCGACGATGATCGTGTTCGCGGGGATCATCACCTCCATGCCGTACATGTCCGTGCAGCGCAGACCCGCTTTCGTGACCTCAATCGCGCGGGTGCGCGTGTGTTGCTCGACGTTGCGCAGCTCGCGCATGAGTATCGGGCGGTGGCGCGGGTTCGCGTCGGACGCGAACTGTTCGCCCATCTCGACGATGGTGACGCTGCGCCTGAGATTTTTCAGATGCACGGCGGTCTCGCACCCGACAAGTCCGCCGCCGAGTACCGCGACGATGTTGCCGACGTTTTGCATCTCGTCGGGCAGTTTTGACGCGATAATGACGTTTTTGCCGTCGATACCCGGTATCGTCGGAATGATTGGTTCGGCGCCGACCGCGACGATCAGCGCGTCGGGGTGCGCGAGCCGCACCAGCTCGGGCGTGACCTCGACGCCGAGCCGAATCGACACCCCCTCGCGTGACAGGCGCGTCTCCATCGTGCGCACAAAGTCGATTGAAGCCTGTTTGAAGTCGATGCCGCGCTCGGCGAGCAGCGCGCCGCCGAGACTCGCGCCGCGCTCGCACAGCGTCACCGCAAAACCGCGCCGCGCGGCGTGGAGTGCCGCGGTCAACCCCGCGGGTCCGCCGCCGACGACGAGTACGCGGCGGTTGATGTCGCGCTCGACCGTGGGTGTGTTCGGAAAAGTCAAGTGTTCCGAGTGCAAAAACTCCTCCTCGCGCCCGATAATCGGGTTCACGGAACATATACGCGTCTGCGTGAGCATCCGCTCCGCGTGGCACACGAAACAGCGCAGACAGTAGCGAATCTCGTCGTCGCGGTTCTGCACGACTTTTTTCGGCAAATCGTTGTCCGCGAGCAGCGCGCGCGCGAGACACACGATGTCCGCCTGTCCCGACGCGATGATCTCCTCCATTTTTTCGGGGTCGTTCAGCGCGCCGACGGTCGCGACGGGTACCGTCACCGCGCGCTTGATCGCGGCGGCATAGTGTACGTTCACACCGTGCGGCGCGAACATCGACGGGTGCGTCACCGAAAAATCGTCCTCGCCGAACCCCGCCGAGACGTGCAGCAGATCAATCTTGCGCTCGATGAGCTTCGCGAACGCTATCGCGTACTCCAAATCGTAGCCGCCGACCGCCGACATGCGGAACTCAATCGGAAAACCGCGCCCGACGGCACGGCGCACCGCGTCGATGATCTCAATCGCGATACGCGCGTTATTCTCGGGACTGCCGCCGTACTCGTCCGTGCGGTGATTCATCTCAGGCGACAGGAATTGGTGTATCAGCCAACCGTGACCGCCGTGTATCGTTATCATGTCGAACCCCGCGCGTTTGCACAGCGCGGCACCGTCGCCGAACGAGCGGACGATCTCGCGGATAAACTTCACGCTCATCTCGTTTATCGAGCTTTTCGCGTCGTCGGAGCCGATTTTCGCGTCGCCCGACGCGTCCATCTCCTGCGACTTACCGCCGTGGTTCAGCTCAATCGACGCAATCGCACCGTGGCGGCGAATCGCGCGCGCCGTATTCGTCAGCGACGCGATAACGTCGGGGTTGGTCAGGTCGATCACGCGCCCGTGCGTGCGCCCCGTGACGTGCGTCATCGCCTCGGACACGGTGACAATCGACGCGCCGCCGCGTGCGCGCAACTCGTAGAACGCAGTCATGCCCGACGTGATGCACCCGTCGTGCGTGATATCGGGGAAGCCCATCGGCGCGGACGCGATGCGGTGATTAAGCGTCACCCCGCCGATACGCAGCGGACGCATGAGGTTCGGATATTTCGGTGTATAGGGCATAATATGACCCCCTTGATGGTGTAAAGCAATTATACACCATCAAGGGGGTATTTAGCAAGAGGGATTATTGCTTTGGGTATGGATACATTGCGTTGATAATTATCGGCACCACCATTTATGATTCGCATTGTCGTAGGGGCGGGTCTTGACCCGCCCGTTGTCCGCGTGATGCAGCGGCGGGTCGGTCAAGACCGACCCCTACATTAGATTTGCGCTCTTAACCAATCCGTCAGCGTTATTTGTCCATACCCTATTGCAGGCTTATCTGTCATTCAGAGCGAAGCGAAGAATCTCATGCGCATGACTTGCCGACACCTGTCATTCTGAGCCTGCGGCTCGTTTCGCTGCCGCACATTGGCGCGCGTGCGGGTCTTGGTTCTCGCAATCAATAAACAGTCCGCAGGAATTACCCTGCGGACTGTAATCGAAAAACTATTTCTTGCGGGATTCGTCGCGTACCCAGTCGAGGTCTGGGCGCGCTTGACCGAAAGTCTCCATCGGCACCGAGGGATCTGCGGGTGCGCCGCCGCCGAAACCGCCGAACGACGGAGGGGGAGGCATCTCTTCGCCCGGGTGATCCTTCGCCCAATCAGCTTCCTGCTGCTTGCGCTGTTCGGCGAAACGCTTCATCATCTCTTCGCGCTGTGCCGCCGCCGCTTTCGCCTCGTCCTCGATCTGCTGCATACCCTCGAGTGACGACCACTGAATGAACTTCTTGAACGTGTTCTCGCCGAGCGGTGAGGTGAGCGGACCGTTGGGATCGTTGCCGTATGCGGGGACGCAGATCGGCAGACCGTTCTCAATCGCGAATTTCAGTGCTTCCGCGAGACGGACGGGGTCGATACCTGTCGCGTGGATGCTTTTGAGCATGTTGATCGTACCCTCGGACACGTAGTAACCCGTGTTGGCAAGCTCTGCGGGGCGCGTCTTGACCGCTTCGCCGATGTTCGAGTTGATGTTCGCGGGGCATTGCACGGTGACGCCGATGCCGTAGGGCTTCAGCGCGTCATAGTACGAGTACGCGAGGTTGTTCAGACCCGCTTTCGCGACGGAGTACGGCGCGTCGGTGCTGTAACCGTCGAACGCGCCCATCGAGGACACGAACGCGATGTGAGCTTCCGTCTTGCCCGCCTTGATGTCCTCGGCATACGCTTTGAGGATTCTCGGCACGAAGATGCAGAGACTGTAAATCGGTCCGTACAGGTCGACGCCGACGATCCACTCGTAGTCCTGGAACGTGGAGGCTTCCGCCGGTCCGAACGAGTTGACGCCCGCCGTGTGTATGAGCAGGTGCGGAGGACCGCCCCAATGCGCGTCGGACTGATCCGCAATCGCGGTGTACCATTTCTTGTCGGTGACGTCGACCTGATAGCCGACGACATCAATGCCGAGACCCTTGAGCTCGACGAGGGCGGTGTCGATGGCGTTCTGGCGAACGTCAACGATCGTGACCTTCATGCCGAGACCGCCGAACAGCTTCGCCTGTCCGAGACCCGCGCCCGAAGCTCCGCCGACGATGAACACGATTTTGCCTGCGAAATTTTTCATGTACTGCAACTCCTTATAAAATTGTTGATGTTTTTTGCGATCCGCACGGATAGCCGCACGTCACGTCATCTATTAGTTATTTTACCTCATTTTCATGATTTGTCAAGAGTTAAATTTAGAAATTTTGCACTATTAACAACGCACAGAATTACAAACGACGCAATATTGATAATAGACAGCCGCAAAACAGCAGCTAAAATGCGCTTGCACTTACGTAGGGGTCGGTCTTGACCGACCCGCCGCAAAATCCTAAACACACAATCGGGCGGGTCAAGACCCGCCCCTACGACAACGCGAATCAGTATAGTATGCCGCCATATTTCCAACGCAATGTGCCACGCCTGTTTTTTCTCAATGTTGTATTTCGTTTCGCGGTGTGTTATAATATAGTCATGAAAATTATGCTTATTGACGGCAACAGCCTCATCAACCGCGCGTTTTACGGTTTGCAGCCACTTAACGCGCCCGACGGTACACCGACGAACGCCGTGTTCGGCTTTTTGCGCATACTCCAAAAGCTGCGCGCGGATCACGCACCCGACGCGCTGCTCGTCGCGTTTGACCGTCCCGAACCGACGTTTCGTCACGCGCTGACCGAGACGTACAAGGCGACGCGGCACGGTATGCCCGACGATCTCGCGGTGCAGATGCCGATTCTCAAAGATGTGCTCGACGCGATGAACATCGCGCGTACCGAACTCGCGGGCTACGAGGCGGACGACATTCTCGGCACGGCGGCGCGATTGTCCGAGAGCGCGGGTCACGACGCGGTGGTCGTCACGGGCGACCGCGACGCGCTGCAACTCGTGTCGGAGCGGACGAGCGTACTGCTCGTCAAGACGAAATTCGGCAAAACCGAGACGACAGAGTACACGCCCGAGCGTTTTCTCGACGAGTACGGCTTCCCGCCGATACGCCTGATCGACCTCAAATCGCTCATGGGCGACTCGTCGGACAACATCAAGGGCGTTGCGGGTGTCGGCGAAAAGACCGCGACGACGCTCATTCGCGATTTCGGCTCGCTTGACGGCGTGTATGCCGATCTCGACGCGCACAAGGGTGCGTTGCGCGCAAAACTTGAAGCGGGGCGCGACGACGCGTACCTGTCGTTCACGCTCGCGACGATCAACGCCGAGGTGCCGATTGACGTTGCGATTGACGACACGGTTGTGCGCGAACCTGACGGCGCGCGGCTGTACGAGCTGTTCCGCAGGCTCGGATTCTACAAGATGATCGAACAGATGGGGCTTGCCGAGTCCGCACCGGAAAGTGCCGCGCTCACGATGCCCGACGGCGTTGACCCGCGCAAAATCGGCATATTCGTCAAGGACGCGATTCGGCGCGGTGAAAACGGCTCGGAGTTCGACGTCGCACTCGCGGCATGGCTCGCGAACCCCACGGCGCGCAGTTACGATTTCGCGTCGCTGTGCGAGCGGTATCTCGGGCAGTCCGTGGACGAGGAGAACGCGGAAGCGCGCGATATCGTGATGGCGAATCTGCGCGTGATACTCGACGAGAAACTGCGCGAGACGGGTGCGGACAAGCTGTTTTACGACGTTGAGATGCCGCTGTGCCGCGTGCTGTCGGACATGGAGCGGCGCGGGATTTGCGTTGACCGAGACGCGTTGGAGACGTACGGCGACATGCTCACCGAGCGTATTCGCGGCGCGGAACAGGCGGTGTACGACATGGCGGGAACCGAGTTCAACATCGGTTCGCCGAAACAACTCGGCGAGGTGCTGTTTGAAAAACTCGGATTGCCCGCGCCGAAACGCACGAAAACGGGCTACTCGACGGGCGTTGACGTACTCGACAAGCTCGAACCGAAATACCCGATCATCACGGCGGTCAAGGAGTACCGCGAACTGACGAAACTAAAATCGACGTACGCGGACGGACTGCTGCGCGTCGTCGAGTTCGACGGGCGCATACACACGTCGTTTCAGATGATGGCGACGGCGACGGGGCGGCTGTCGTCCACAGAGCCGAATTTGCAGAATATCCCCGTGCGGCGCGCGCTCGGTGAGCAATTGCGTCACATGTTCGTCGCGCCAGAGGGCAGTCTGCTTGTCGACGCGGACTACTCGCAGATCGAACTGCGCCTGCTGGCGCACATCGCGGGCGATTCCGCGATGACAGACGCGTTCAAGGCGGGCGAGGATATCCACGCCGTGACAGCCGCGCGCGTGTTCAACGTGCCGCTCGGCGAGGTGACGAAGTTGCAGCGCAGCCGCGCGAAAGCCGTGAATTTCGGCATAGTGTACGGCATCTCGGCGTTCTCGCTGTCGCAGGACATCGGCGTGACGGTAGCCGAGGCGCGCGAGTATATGGAGAGCTATTTTGAGCGTTTTTCGGGCGTGCGCGCGTACATGACGGACATCGTGGAGCGCGCGAAACGCGACGGCTACGTCGAGACGCTGTTCGGGCGGCGGCGTTACGTGCCTGAACTCGCGTCGAGCGACCACAACACGCGCGCGTTCGGTGAGCGCGTCGCGCTGAACATGCCGATTCAGGGTACCGCCGCCGATATCATGAAGATCGCGATGGTGCGCGCGTACAACAGACTGCGTGACAGCGCGCTCGACGCGGCAATTATTCTCCAAGTTCACGATGAATTGATTGTCGAGTCGCCGCAGGAGCTTGCGGTATCAGTGCGCACCGCCTTGATCGAGGAGATGTCGGGCGCGGCGACGCTCACGGTGCCGCTCGAAGTCGATTGCGGGATCGGGCGGTCGTGGGCGGACGCGAAGTGACGCTACGCGACGCGGTGATCGGCGATATCGACGCGCTGATGGCGATTGAGCGCGCGTCGTTCTCCGTGCCGTGGTCGGAGGGCAGCGTTTTTCGCGAGATCGGCGCGGACGACGGGATATTTCTCGTCGCGGAACGCGAATCGCGCGTCGTCGGGTTCGCGATTGCGCGGCTCACGGTGCCTGACGCGGAACTGCTGAACCTCGCGGTCGAGCCGCAATCGCGCGGGTTTGGTGTCGCGTCGGAACTGCTACGGGAGATATTGGCGCGGCTCGAAACGCGCGGCGTGACTGCGGTGTACCTCGAAGTGCGCCAGTCAAACGACGCGGCGCGGCGGCTGTACGAGCGGCACGCGTTCGAGAGCGTAGGGCGGCGGCGGCGGTACTACGACGAGCCGACCGAGGACGCGATTGTGATGCGGCGGGAGATATTATAATGGAAGAACAAAATCGGCGAAAAAGACTGCGGTTAGAAAATTTCGATTACTCGCAAAATGGTATCTATTATATTACAATATGTACGCGAGACAGGGTGCCGTGCTTCGGGAGAGTCGAATACGGGGACGGGTCGGTCAAGACCGACCCCTACGTAAGGTTGACGGAATTAGGTAAGATTGCCGAGGACGAAATCGCAAATCTGCCGCAACATTATTCGGGAAATGTAACTGTATTATATAGCGTCGTTATGCCTGATCATATTCATATATTGTTGGAATTGATCAACGTGTTCGTAGGGGCGGGTCTTGACCCGCCCGCGAAGTGTCCGACAATACCGCAAATTATCGGTTCATACAAGTCGGGGACAACGCGAAGATGTAATCAACGTAGTAACGGCTCTTTTGCTTGGCAACGCGGATATTACGAGCGAGTTGTGCGTGACGATGCGGAGTACTGCGCGTTAGCGCAATATATTGAGGAAAACCCACGCAACTGGGACAATGATAAACAACAGTAAGAGTGAGATCACATGACAATCCTATCCATTGAATCCTCGTGCGACGAGACGGCGGTCGCGGTCACGCGCGACGGGCGAACAATCCTCGCGGACGAGATTTTTTCACAGGCGGACATTCACGCGCTGTACGGCGGCGTGGTGCCTGAGATCGCGTCGCGCAACCATTTGAAAGTTATTGCGAAACTCGCGGACGCGGCAATCGCGCGCGCGGGTATCGCGAAGCGCGACATTGACGCGGTGGCGGCGACGAACGCGCCCGGTCTCATCGGCGCGCTGCTCGTGGGGCTGAATTTCGCGAAAGGCGCGGCGTTGTCGCTCGGCGTGCCGTTTATCCCCGTGCATCACCTGCGCGGTCACATCGCCGCGAATTATCTCGCGTTTCCCGAGCTTGCGCCTCCGTTTCTCGCCGTCGTCGTGTCGGGCGGGAACACGATTATCGCGGCGGTGCGTGACTACACGGACATCGAAATCGTCGGGCAGACGCGCGACGACGCGGCGGGCGAGTGCTTCGACAAAGCCGCGCGCGCCATGGGTCTGGGCTATCCCGGTGGTCGCGCACTTGACGACCTATCGCAGTCGGGCGACGACACGCGGTACACGCTGCCGCGCCCCGTCATCGACGGTGCGCCGCTCGACATGTCGTTCTCGGGGCTGAAAACCGCCGTCGTGAACGCGATACACAACGCGGAACAGCGCGGCGAGACGCTCGACAAACCGTCGCTCGCGGCGTCGCTGTCACGCGCGGTGTCGGACGTTATCGTACCGCGCACGATTGCGGCGGCGCGCGATTACGGACTGAACGCCGTAGCCGTCGCGGGCGGCGTCGCGGCAAATTCGCGCGTGCGCCGCGATTTGACGAACGCTTGCCGCAGAGCGGGGCTCGCGCTGTATCTGCCGCCGCTGAGCCTGTGCGGGGACAACGCCGCGATGATCGGCGCGCAGGCGTACTATGAGTACGTCGCGGGCAATGTCGGCGACATGAGTACGAACGCTTATGCGAGTCGGGGGATTTGACGATGGGCAGCCCGTGGACAAACGACGCGTTTGCGGAGATGTCTCTGCGCAACATCGATGCTAATTTCGCGCCGCAGACAGAACAGCAGGTCGAGTATTTGACGGACAAAATGCACCTGAAAAAGGGTTACCGCTTGCTCGATCTCGGTTGCGGCGCGGGACGGCACTCAATTGAGTTCGCGCGGCGCGGACTGAGCGTGTGCGGCGTGGACATCTCGGAGTATATGCTCGCTCAGGCGCGCGAGCGCACCGACGCGGAGCTTGACGTGACGTATACCGCCGCGAATCTGCGCGATTTGAGCGCGTTGGGGTTCGGCACCGCATCGTTCGACGGCGCGATCTGCCTGTGTGAATCGGGTATCGGCGTACTCGGCGGCGGCGAGGACGAACTCGCGTTCCTGCGCGAGGTGTCGCGGTTGCTGAGACGCGGCGGATACTTCGCGCTGTCGTGCTTCAACGTGATCCGCCGATACATACGCTCGCGCGACGAGAACCCGCGCTTTGACTACATCAACAACACGACGAACTGGTCGGCGGAGGTTGACGGCACGCAACTCGCGGAGACGCAACGGCAGTACACGCCGTCGGAGGTCAAACTCCTGCTGACACTCGCGGGATTCGGCGACGTGCGGATTCTGAACTGCGCGGACAACGTGTTCACGGACGCACCGATGGGGATTGAGGACGTGGAAATGCTCGTAATCGCGGAAAAACTGTGAAAGGAGAGATTATGGATCACTACTATGAATGGCTGCAAAGAATAAGGGAGAGACCCGGATTGTTTCTCGGTGTAAAATCTTTGGACTCCATGTTTTTTCATCATCTCGGATATCTCGACAGGACGTACGGCGAAAATTCCGAGTACAGGGATTGTCTGAACGGAACAGAGTTTGAGGAGTATGTTCACACATACTACGATAACGATATCTCATCGCGGGATTGGCACTCGCTGATCGTACTCAAAACCGAATCGCAAGAAGCCGCGTTTGACAAGTTCTTTGAGTTGTTTGACGCGTTCATCTCTTCACGGCAAGAACCCGTCAGCGAAGTGGTGGTAAAGCGGTCAGAAAACACACTTTTTAATTATTCGGACTACCACTCGATACTTCGGTACATTCGCGATGGACATAATATGTATCTGTTTTTCGGCGAAAAATCGCTGGATTCAGTGTTTTATCACCATCTTGGCTATTCTGACAGAGCGGGCTATGTTGACCCCGCATATACAGATTGCTTCTTGGACTACGAATCTAACGGGTTCAGAGAATTTGTCTACAAGCATTACGACACAGCCCGAAATCAGACAGCGCACAACGGATATTCAATGATAGTCGACAAAACCAATTCGCAGGAAGAAGCGTTTGACAAATTCTTCGAGTTATACGACGAGTTCATGGCTTCAAAACAGCAGTAAGGCAACGACAGGAGGTTAGATCATGGCGCAAAAATACAAAATCGGGGACGTGGCGCGGATTCTCGGCATTTCCGCCGACCTCATACGCTACTATGAGGAGAAAGGTGTCGTCGCGCCCGAAAAAGACCCCGACAACCGATACCGCTACTTCGACACGTGGGACATCAACTACCTCATCGACTGCCTGTGGTACAAGCACTTCGGCTTCGGTATCGAGCAGGTCGCGCATATGGTGACGGAGTACACGTACCCGCGTCTGCTCGAATCGTTGGAGGACAAGACCGAGGAATTGCGCGACAACATTCGGCGGCAGGAACTGTTACTCGAACGCATCGAGAAGTACCGCCAGCGTCTCGCGGACACGCGCGCGCGTGTCGGGCAGTGCGAATTGCGCCGCAACGTGCCGTTCTACTACTACATAAACAGGCGCAACTCCGAGTACGACATCGACACCGAGACACGCGATATCACGCGCGCGTGGCTGAAATACATGCCGTTCACGCGCCGATACTTCGAGGTGACGGAGCGGAGCATGACGCAGGGCGAGGACGATTACGTCTGGGGCTTCTCGGTCGGGCAGAAGTACGTGTCGGAGTTCAGCATCGACGTGTCCCCCCCCGTCGCCATGATGCCCGAACAGATGTGCGTACACTCGGCGTTCAAGAGCGCGGGACAGGACAGATTTTCCGCGCGCAAACTCGACTTTCTCGTCGATTACGCACGCGAACAGGGGCTTACCCCGACGCGCGGCGCGTTCGGCAACCTCGCGTGCAGCGTCGTAGAGGACGGCGAACAGTGCGGATACTTCGAGGTATGGCTACCTGTGGACAATTAACAGTTAACAATTAACAATTAACAGTTGGTGGACGAGGGATGCGCGCGGGTGACATCGGACGGGGACAAACCCCCGCCGTCTACGGACGGCACCCCCTTTCCGAAAGGGGGCAGAGTTGGACGTGGGTTGCGGTTGTGTCGGATACACGGTTGTAGGGGCGATTATTAATCGCCCGTCGAACCCTTGCACGACACACAGGGCGACCACATAGGGTCGCCCCTACACAAACCGTGACACGTGAGCGGAACCCAAGACCCGCACACACGTCAATGTGCGGCAGCGAAACGAGCCGCCGTGTCTTTTGATGTGGCGTGACGCATTTGTCTCGCCTTAGCGACGCGGGAGCTATCGGTTTTGGAGTGATTCACCCAAAATCACGCAAATTCTGCCGTTCTCGGTTAAAGGAACTCGCGGTTTTTGCCCACCCTCGCCGCCGCTGCCGTTCGCGCGTCTCACGCAAGCGCGAAGGGCGCGGTGAACTCGGGGTCAAGGGGCTCGCAAGCCCCTGCGGGCTTTGGTTACTTTCGCCCGAACGAAAGTAACGCCGCGCGGCGAGCGCGGACAAGCTATCGAAAAGCAGAGCATTGCCCGCGACGCAAGTCGCGAGAATGACTGTTGCGGCTGTGCCACTCATCGCCTAACTTGTACTTGACATTTTGCGCGGGATACATTAAAATAATTAAGAAATTTAACACACGAGGTGCATTGATATGACTGAGCAGGAACTCCAAGACTACGCAAAGACCGTAGCCGCAGGGATTACACGTCCCGCCGACGAGGTTACTACATACGGCAAGTACGACCGCCAGGTTACCACCGAGGTGCCGATCGAGGTGAAAGGCGGGCTTTTTAAGAAGAAATCCGTCGAGTACGAGACGAGACGCCGCATGGTGGTCTACTATAAAGAGGAAAAACGCTCGCTCGACGGTTGGATTCTCGAATCGTACCGTCAGGAGAACGTCGAGCAGACGAAAAAGGCGTACGACGTGACCACCACCGTCACAATTCGCTACGACTACTATTACGTCCTCGCGCAGGACGGCAACCTCACCTACGCGCAGGTGACGACGAAGATCACCGACCACGACTACGCCGAGTTCCCCGCGGGTCCCGAGCGCGACGCGGCGATCAATTACGACACCGAGGACCTCGGCTACACGAAACTCGGCGACACGCAGGTCGCGCTGAGCGAGACCGAGGGTGTCGAGACGTACAGCGTGCGTTTCACCGAGCCGTCGAAGTTCACGAACGGCAAGACGAACGCGGGTTCTCTCCTGCTCGACCACTCGGCGTACCAGCTCGACCTCGAAAAACCCGCCGTGTGGCGCGCGGAACGGCGCGGTCTCGCCTACGGTGTCACGGGGTATATCGACCGCAACTTCGCGTATCTGCTGAAATCCGAGACGGACGAGGAGGGCGCGTACGGCTACGAGTACGAGTCGGGCGAAGGTCTGAAAGCGCGGCTGGACAAGCTGAAATAGTACGGCGAGTGAGGTCTATTAACAAAAGGAACATGAACTTAGGTGAAAACACTAAAACGTATAGGCATTATATTTTTGAGCATCGTCGTGGTCATTGCTGTCACGATAACGGTGTTGTTTTGGAACGAATTGCGCAGTTTGTCGTCACTAAAAAAGACAGACGATTACGGAATGTTTCAAATGACCTACTACGGAGATTACGGGTTTGACGATTTTCTTACCATCGGAGCGACAAGCGACAGCGACATTGAGGCGTTTGTAACAAAACGACTGCTCAAAGGATTGCCAATAGATTTGGGCGTGACGGGTGCAGGTTGCACGGTGTTTGTAACGCAAAACGAAAAGGGTGAGACTCTATTCGGTAGGAATTTTGACTTTTCCTACGCCCCGTCGTTACAGCTTTTCACCGCGCCCGCCAATGGTTATGCCTCTGTTTCCACGGTGAATTTGACTTTTGCGGGATATTCGGAGGACAATTTACCAAACGGATTGAGTTTCGGCAGTTTTTTGACCCTTGCCGCGCCGTTTCTTCCGTTTGAC
>JAISJJ010000088.1 GCA_031261585.1 Oscillospiraceae bacterium | reverse complement strand
TCCCTCACAGAGGGGGATGTCACGAAGTGACAGGGGGAGGACGCGCCGATACACTGTATTGCGCGTTGTTCACATGGCGCGATTCACTTTTTCGCGTGAATCGCGCCTGTTTCTCGCTGAAAATCGGTGTTATCGGTGCGGCTTAACGCGACGCTTGGTGTTTTAGTTGAGATAACGCGCTCAAATACGGTATAAGTTTGTCAAATCTCCCGCTTGACAATCCACCCGCGAACCATTATGATGAGGCGTAAAACTCAAATTTGAGGGGGACATATAATACTGTGAAAAGATTGCTGACGGCGATGGGGGCGATCATCGCGACCATTGCCGCAACTTCGCTCACCGCGATGGCGAGTGAAGCTGATGTGTCGGTACCCGAATTTCACGGGGTGCAGAGAAATCTGTTGCTAATCGGCATAGGTGTATGCGTTTTGGGGCTGATATTCGGTGTCGCACAGTTCCTGCGCATCAGAAAATTAAAGGCACACCGCAGTATGCTCGACGTGGCGGCGACGATTTATGAGACGTGCAAGGCGTATCTTGTCCAACAGGGCAAGTTTTTGTTGATGCTGTTCGTGATTGTCGGTCTGATCGTCGGGTTTTATTTCGGCGGATTGAAGCACAACAGCGTCGGCAGCGTCGCGCTGATACTGTTGTGGATGATCCTCGGCATCGCGGGCTCGTACGTGATCTCGTGGTACGGCATGCGGGTCAACACGCTGGCAAACGCGCGCATGGCGTTTGCGTCACTCGAACGCAAACCACTCAAACTGCTGAACATTCCGCTCGACGCGGGTATGTCCATCGGCGTACTCCTCGTCTGCGTTGAACTGCTGATGATGCTCATCATTCTGCTGTTCATTCCGCGCGAACTGGCGGGCGCGTGTTTCATTGGTTTCGCGGTCGGTGAGAGTTTGGGAGCGTCCGCGCTCCGTATATGCGGCGGTATTTTCACGAAAATCGCCGACATCGGCTCCGACCTGATGAAGATTTTCTTCAAGATCAAAGAGGACGACCCGCGCAACCCCGGCGTCATCGCGGACTGTACGGGCGACAACGCGGGCGACAGCGTCGGACCCACGGCGGACGGCTTCGAGACCTACGGTGTCACGGGTGTCGCGCTCGTGACGTTCACGTGTCTCGCCGTAGCACCCGCGCATCAGGCGGCGGTGCTGACGTGGATATTCACCATGCGCATACTCATGGTCGTCACAAGCGTTATCTCGTTCTACATCAACAAGGCGTATGCCACGGCGCGTTTCAGCGGCGACAGTCGCGAGTTTGACTTTGAGAGCCCGCTCACGTCGCTCGTGTGGATAACGAGCGTCGTGTCCATCGTCGTGACGTTCGTCGCGAGCTATCTCCTTATCGGACCCGCGAGCGAAATCGGTGCTGCGGGCGCGAATCTCTGGTGGAAACTCGCCGCGATCATCTCGTGCGGCACACTCGGCGCGGCTCTCATACCCGAGTTCACGAAGCTGTTCACCTCGTCGAAGTCCGCGCACTGTCAGGAGGCTGTCGCGTCGGCGCGTCAGGGCGGCGCAAGTCTCAACATACTCTCGGGACTGGTCGCGGGCAACTTCTCCGCGTTCTGGAAAGGTGTTGTGTTCGCGCTGTTGATGTTCCTCGCGCTGATATTCGGCAAAGAGGGACTTGACACGGTTATGTTGGAGGGGTACGGCGGGTACACCGCAATACTCGCGTTCGGTCTCGTGGCGTTCGGCTTCCTCAGCATGGGACCCGTGACGATCGCGGTCGACAGCTACGGACCCGTCACCGACAACGCGCAGTCCATCTACGAGCTGTCGCTGATCGATGAGATACCCGACATCGAGAACGAGATCGGGCGCGATTTCGGCTTCAAACCCGACATGGAGGTCGCGAAACACTACCTCGAAGCGAACGACAGCGCGGGCAACACGTTCAAGGCGACGAGTAAACCCGTGCTCATCGGCACGGCGGTGGTCGGCGCGACAATCATGATATTCTCGCTGATCCTCGTGATCGCAAAGACGACGGGACTATCCATCGACTCGTTCACAAGTCTGCTGAACCCGTATACGATTATCGGCTTCCTGTGCGGCGGCGCGGTGATCTACTGGTTCTCGGGCGCGTCGATTCAGGCGGTCGTCGCGGGCGCGTTCAACGCGGTTGAGTATATAAAGGACAACATCGAGCTTGACGAGAACGCGTCGAGCCGCGCCGCGACGGAGAAGTCCAAAGAGGTCGTCAATATCTGCACACGCTTCTCGCAAAAGGGCATGACGAACATCTTTATCGCGATATTCTGCTTCGCGCTGGCGTTCGCGTTCTTCTCCGCGCCGAGCGGGGACAGCATCAACGTCGGCTTCTTCATCGCGTACCTGTTCGGGCTTGCGTTCTTCGGGCTGTTTCAGGCGATATTCATGGCGAACGCAGGCGGCTGCTGGGATAACGCGAAAAAAGTCGTCGAGGTCGACCTGCACGATAAGGACAGCGAGCTGCACGACGCAGTAGTCGTCGGCGACACCGTCGGCGATCCGTACAAGGACACAAGCTCCGTGTCGCTGAACCCGATAATCAAGTTCTCCACGCTGTTCGGCACGCTCGCCATGGAGATCGCGCTGACCGAACAGTTCCGCAGCAGTGCGCGCTACATCGGCGTCGTACTGTTGGCGGTCGCGTTGGTGTTCGTGTGGCGTTCGTTCTACAAGATGCGCATAGGAAATCTCAAAGAGAGCTTAAAGGACAGCAAAAAGCAGTAATTCAACGGTTTAACATAAAAACGGAACGCGGTAATACCGCGTTCCGTCACAACCTGTCATTCTGAGCGCAACGAAGAATCCCCTTGACAATGCGTATTTTTCGGGGGATTCTTCGCGTTGCTCAGAATGACAGAAAATTACGTAGGGGCGGGGTCAACCCGCCCTTTTGCACATGAAAAACGCCTGTCATTCTGAGCGAAGCGAAGAATCCCCTTAATGTTGCGCATTGTCAAGGGGATTCTTCGCTTCGCTCAGAATGACAGGAAATTCACGTAGGGGCGGGGTCAACCCGCCCTTATCGCGTTCATTCGTCATACGCAAAGGGCGGGTGAACCCCGCCCCTACGACAATGCGAATCTGCAATTTCGTGTTGCAAAATGCGCGCGATGGTGTATAATATACATGCTGTTTTGCGCGTCCTAACAGCGGTCAGTCGCAACATCCTGACCGGGGGCAATCGCCCCCGAACAAAACTACGGAGGAACTGAATATGCGAAACCTGCGCACGCGCAACCTTGTGGTTTGCGCGATGATCGCCGCGCTCTACACCGCGCTGTGCCTTGTGCTGAGCCCGCTCAGCTACGGCATGGTTCAAGTGCGCGTCGCCGAGGCACTGACGCTGCTGCCCGTTTTCTCGCCGATTGCGATTGTCGGGGTCACGTTCGGGTGCGCGCTCTCCAATCTCGTGGGGTTCATGAGCGGCGCGAACATTCTCGGCTTTCTGGACATCTTTTTCGGCACCGCCGCAACGCTCGTCGCCGCGCTGATGAGCTATCGTCTGCGAAACGTGCGCACACTCGGGTTGCCCGTACTGTCCGCGATACCGCCCGTCGTCGTCAATGCCGTGGTGATCGGGCTGGAACTGATGTGGATGGAGACGGGCGGGTTCAACCTCACCGCGTTCGCCGTGAACGCGCTATACGTCGGCGCGGGTCAGGCGATCTCCTGCGTGATACTCGGACTGCCGCTCGTGTACGTACTGCGCAAAACGGGTGTCAGCGGTCTGATCGACGGGAACAGGCGGCATTAACGCGTGTCGGCAGTCTTCTTGTCTTCCGCTTTGACCTCGGCGGCATCCTCCGAGACGACCGTATTCGGTTTGCCGCGCAGTCCGTAACGCAGTAGCAGCGAGATCGCGACGAGCGCGACGACGAACACCGCGATCATCCACGGTTTCGTGATGAAATATTTGAGCACCGTGCCGAGGAACAGGCTGTGGAACACGACGCGCCCGATAACAGACTGCGCCGCGACCGAGCCGTAGTCCGCGCGGTCACTGTTCACGCCCTTCGTGCGGAAACGCAGTTCGGCACCGTCGTCAAGCACCTCGATGATCTTATGCGTCGCCGTCGTGTCCTCATCGACGAAAAACGTGATATTGTCGCCTACGTTCAGCGCGGCGGGGTCTGTGCGACGCGTGATTACGAGCGAATCGGGCGGCAGTTCGGGGTACATACTGTCGGTCAACACGAAAAATCCCGAATACCCAGCGATTTGGCGCGGTCCCGAATTGTCGCCCGCGAACCGCCAGATCAACGCCGCGATAACGGCGAGCGCGAGTACGGTATACAACACCGCGCTTATGATGCGCGAGGATCGGTGGTTTTTCTTTTTATCGGCACTCAAATCGTTGCCCTCCTATACATGACTTCTGCTATGACATCGGCGCGGTCTCCCGCGCCGATGATTTTTACGTGCATTTTTACGCGCCGCTCAGCCACAGGTCAATCAGCGCGGCGGGGGCGTTGAGCGTCGCGTCACGCCCCGTGAAACCGAGCCACGCGGACAACTCGTCCTTGGATACCGCCTCGAGGTCGACGTGTATCGCGTAGTAGAACGCGCTGTCGGGCTGACTGACCAGTTCCACAGTGCCGAGCGCGTCGCCCGTCGTCTCACCTGAGCCGAGCGGATTACTCCAATACAGGTAATACGGATCGGTGTCGGTATACACCCACACGCCGCCCGCGTAGCGCGACGGATTCGCCAAAAACGCACCGATGGAGATCACCTTTGCGGTGTCCCAGTGCCACGCCACATACTCGCGTATCGGATATGTCGGGTCGAGTACAGTTTCGGCGTAGTTGTGCGGCGGGTAGAGCTGCTCGCCGTAGAGTTCGGCGGGGTCGTAGTAGAACGGAACGCCGTATTTCCCCGTCTCCATCTCCGCATAGGACGAGCGCGCGACGGTGTTCCCGAGATAGAACTCAGGCACCGAACGCACGGATTGCGCAACCGCCGTGACGGCGCGCCTACCGTCCAACCAATCTACGATGAACAACCCCGCGTCGCCCGTCGCGACATCCCACGCTATTTCCGTGAGCGTATTGGCGGGGTCGAAACCGAGCGACGCGATCCACGAACTGACGGCGGCGGGGCTAATCGCCGCCATCGCGCCGCGAAACTCCGCTTCCGTATACCGCACGCCGTTTTTTGCGAACGGCAGCGGCTCATCGAAGTCCACCGTCCACCGCGAACCGTCCGACACCGCGTAAAACCGACCGCTCACGGGGTCTGTCGCGTACATACTGCCCGAATACACGTGCGAAACGGCATTCAGTTGCAGGTACTCTTTCAACACGATGCGTACGTAGACAGGCTCGCCCGATTGCGTCGGATTGGTGACAGTCACCGCCTTATGTATCGGGCGGTCGCCGACGACCCAGTCGTTGACGGGTACGAACGTGTCGTTCAGCGTCACATCGTACCTGAGCGTGCCGCCTATCGCCGAATTTGTCTTGAATTGGCTGTACTCCCGCCACGCAAACGTGTCCGACAGCAGCGTGCCGAAAAACAGCACCACCACAAGCGCGAGAGCTATTCTGTTGATCAGCTTGGATATCTTGCTTTTCACGCGAACGCTCCTTTGCAGTGGTGTAGTCCGCACCGACGCGGTGACGCGTCGGTGCGGACGTGCGACGGGGTGGGGGTTAGGGTGCGGGGTGTAGTTGAACGCCGCCGACTGTGACGGTGGTGGTATCGGGCGTGGGCGTGAAACTGCTTACCGTGTAGGTACCGAGTGCGAGTGTGCCGCCATTGGGAACCGTGGTATTTGTCAGTGTTGTCGCATCGTCAATCACCACGTTGCTGTAATGTGAGCCTATTGCAAGCGCGGGATAAATTGCTTTTCCTTCCAAGAATTCATATCCCTCATATGATGCGTAGGAACTTGAAACGCCATAACCTACAATCGCGCTGTTTTCAAAATTCAGTGTCACATACAACCCGCTAGTCCCGAGCAAAATACCTTCGCGTTTGTTTCCTGTGATTGTACTATTTATTATATTGATCGTGGACTTCGCAGTAGCAGTGCTCATCCCGTTGTAAACTATTCCGCTTTTTCCTGTTATCGTGCTGTCCTTAATTTCGAGGTTTACCTGACTGGCATTGGCATTTACGGAAACTGTACCCAAAGAATAATTGCCGTTATCGGGATCGTTGAAGTTGACATTGTCGAGAGTTATTTTGTATACGCCAGTCTCCACTACGAATGTTCTGCTTTGTTTTATGCTGCTTCCAATGGTGTTTAGGTTCTCGATTATCACGGTTTTTTCGGGAGCGGACACCCCTGCATCGTTAACAAAGCGGAATATGTTCGTGTCGGCTGTCTCGTTGGCATTAGTGATTGTATGGCCATCTCCGTCGAGATGGAAGCTTTTGCCTCCCGACACGGCATAGACACCATTATTCTTGCTGGCGAGACCCACGTCAAAGTCCGCTGTCAGGCAACCGTAGCCGCCATTGTCGGATATCAATTTTTTCAGCGTGACCTCGTCGAAAATTTTGTACCACAAAACAACTTCTACGGTGTCGCTGACGGTTGTGCCGGGGATAAACGCCTTGATTATGAGTTTCGCGCTTGTGTCCACAGGACCTGTGATTAGTCCTGTTTCGGCATCGATTGAAAATCCGGGTACGGTGTCACCATGGGGGTCAACCGCTTTTAGCGACCACCGCACGTCCGGTTCCGCGCTCGCGGGTGAAACTGTCAAATACCAAGCTGCTGCGTCAATTGCCGTTATGTCCTCACCGAACACCCATTCGTCCCATTCGACGTCCAAGTCCAGCGTTACCGCCGCGGGTACCCAGTAGTCGTATAGTCCCTGCGGTAAGTCGATGTATTTGTCTTTATAGGTGTTCGACGTCCACAACGCCAACTCCGCTTGGTCGACCGCCTCGAGGTCGATGTGCAGTGCGTAGTAGAACGGCCCCTCGGGCTGATGGAGCAGTTTTATGCTCTCAATGATGTTGGAGGTCGTCTGCCCCGCCGTGAGTGGGTCGCTCCAATATATGTACGGGGTGCCGTCCGTTACATCGTCAACTATCCATGTGCTGGTGAGCGTGGGGAATCCGTCGTCCTCCCAGTCAGAGTACAAGACGAAGTTCGTGCCGTCGCCGAGTGTCCACTGCACGAAATAGCGAATGTCGATGTTAGCCGCGCCTGCGGGCGTGAACAGGAAGTTTTCGCCCTCGCTGTACTTGAAGTTGTACGGTGTGTACGCGAATTCGCCCGCGAGTTCGGTCGGATCGTACGCAGTAGCAAGAGTGTCGCCGGGGTTGTAAACACCGCGCAGGATTGTGTCGTCAGGCAGTATGCGAAGAAACGGTGTGCCGGGTATTGACGCGTACTTGCCGTACTGTCCGTCGATGTCGCCCTCTTGCGTTTTGATGAACCAACCCACGTCACCCGTTGCGAAGTCGGTGATAACGCTCGCGGACTTTCGGCTCGCAGGGGAGTCTGAATGATAGCCGATCAGTTCCGCCCAATCGTCAAAGCCCGTGTCATCAACGTCAGTATCTAACAGTATCGCCTTAAACGAGGTAATCCCGCTGTCGTCAACATAGCCGTATTGGACAACGCCATCGACATCGTACGCGCCGTACTTCCACGTGCCGCCGTTCTGGTATGCATAGAAGTGTCCGATTTCCGCGTAATCGCCGTCGGGTGATGTGGCGTAGCGGACGGTACTTGGTGCTTCGTTTGCGTTCAGTATCTCGAGGTACTCCTTGAACACGAGACGCACGTATGCCGCGTCGGTCGCGGTGCCGGGGTTCGTGACGCTGACGATCTTGGTGATATCGCCGTCGTCTACCGACCAGTCGCCGGGCAGGGGAAATTCGTCGTTCAGTGTGACATCGTTAGAGATGCCTTTGCCTGATCCCGCGTTCGTCTTGAACTGCGACTTGTCCGACCACGCGTAGGTGCCGATCAGGACGATGCCGACGATCATCGCGACGGCGAGGAATACCGCGATAATCCTCTTCGCGGACGTGGATAGGGTGTGCTTCATGGTGATTTTCTCCTTCTCGTTTAAGTGTTTATTTTAACCTGTGTAAGGGTAACGCGCTTTTACTTTTTCCTCGGTCTGTGGATAATCACGATCAGCGCGACAATCGCGCACACGCACATGATCAAAATCCACACTGTCGGGTTGAAATTGTCGCCCGTCTTACTCGGCACGCCGTCATGCGGTCCGCTCGGTGTCGAGGTCGGGGGTATCGCCGTCGGCACGCCGTCGGGTGTCGCGCTCGTAGGCGGATTGTTCGGGTCATCGCTCGGCTGATCTGACGGCGACTCGCTCGGCGACGGTTCGTCGCTCGGTTCGGGCGATTCGCTCGGAGATGGGTCGGGCGACGGCGTAACCGTCGGGGTGTACGTGTACCTGTTCGCGACGGTGACGTAGATTACACCGTTCAGCTCGGTCACGTCGGTGCCTATCCACTCGAAATCGTCAGGCACATCGACCTCGACGATGTTGTCGACAAACGCGCCGCCCCGAATCCTGATAGGACCGCGAATCGCGCCGTCCGTCAGCGTTACAATCATCGGCATGCCGTCAATCTCCAACACGATGGTGAACACGGTGCCGCTGATGTCGATATCCGTAGTGTTTTCAACCGTTTTCGTGATGTACAGGCTTCTGGTTGGCGGCAGATATCTGTTACGGAAGTGCGCCGTAGCCCCGCTCGGGTTCTCGCCGTAACGCGGAATGGTTCCGCTGACGCTTGCGATACCGGGCGAGTAGTTCTCAGGTATCTCGACCTCGTAAACCACGTAGCCGACACCTATCGGCACGGTGTTGAACACCGCCTGTTCCGCGTCTTTCAGCGTGAACTCGACGTATGCCCCCGCGTCATACCCCGCGGGCAGTGCTATGTTCGGCGTGTACGTCATCACGGCGACGAGCGGCTCATCGTCAGGTTCTTCGTCAGATTCCTCGCCATCCGTCGGTTCCCCGTCCGTATCCGCATCGTCAAGCTCATCGTCAGGTGGCAAATCGTCCGAAGGTTCCTCGGACGGGGGATCTTCGGGCGGCTCGTCCGCTGTCGGCTCGGGAGTGGGCGGCTCGGTTACGGGCGGGTCGTCCTCCGTCGGCTCGGGAGTGGGCGTTTCCGTCGCCGTCGGTTCAGGTGAGGGCGACTCGTCGGCTGTGGGTTCGGCGGGTGATTCCTCCGCCGAGGACAGCGGCGCGAGCGCGCTGATTCCGCCGTGCGATACGCCTTTCAGCAGTGTAACAGTCGTCAGCGCGTTCTCCGCGCGCTCGGCGACACCCGCTGCACCCGACGAATCGTCGCGCGTCGGGATAAACGTGACGGGGTACGTATTGCCGTCGGAAAACCACACCCTGAACGTGAAATCCATGTCAAGCTGTTCCGCCGTCAGCGGTTCTCTCGACACGATGGTCTTTTCCACCGTGAGCTTTCCGCGCCTATTGAACGCCTGCTTAACAGCGGGGTTCAGCACATCGTCGTCGCCGATCTCAAAATAATAGCGGTCAGTCGTCCTGCCGTCTCTATCGTCGCGGTCAAAATCGAAACCGCGCGGCAACCCAACCTCTTTGAAGTAATATGTACCGTTTTTCAGCGACTTCGGGACGATCAATTCACCCCGCGCGTTCGTCCTGCCCGTGTACACGTACTCGTCGGGTCTGCCGCCGACGACGCGGTACAGCTCGAACTCCGCATCGGGTACGACCAGCGGCAGCGAGGGATTGTGCGCGCTTATCGGTTCGCCGTTGACACCGAGCAGGTGTCCGTCCGCGTCCTTCGCGTATTTGACGAGACGCACGATGCCAGAGCCGTTTCCCGTGAACTCATTCGTCCGATACTGCCCGTTTCCCTGCCACGCCAATACGCCGCCGACCACAATTACAGCCATAAGAATAAAGGACACCACCCGACGCAATGCTGCGGCGGGTACTCTCCTTCGATTCTTACGGCTATTCAGCATGTACAAACCACCTGTCCGCGCGAAACGTCGCGCGGCATATCTGAATTTAGTGCGGTACGAAAATTGCGTGGAGACATAAATTGCCGCCCGCAATTCACGCGGAGTGAGTATTCGTCTCTGCGTCGTGGGAGTGCGCGCGGTGTGCAATGTTATTTTGGGAAAATATTTGACAAACATTCGAAAATTTACACAATTTTTATGATTATACGCCAAAAAGCCCCGATTGTCAACACTTTTCGTGAAAACTCCACGGCTACCGCATTTACTTTGGGACTTGACACTAAAAACAGCGTTCCCTCAGCATTTTGAGTAAAATTTTATAAAGATTTTGCCCGCGGTGATTGAATCTGAACTCGGTTTCCTTGAGATAAAGCTCGAACAAATCGGC
>JAISJJ010000074.1 GCA_031261585.1 Oscillospiraceae bacterium | reverse complement strand
CCAACATATTATCCCGCGATTAGGCATGGTTCCTCTGCGCGAATTTACCGTGCCGCTGGTTGAGAAATATATCTCCGACTTGCTCACAACGGGTCGGCTTGACGGCAGTGGCGGGTTGTCCGCGAAAACGGCAACTGACATTTTGGTTATCATCAAGAGCATAGTCAAGTACGCCGAAGTATTAGACGCGAAATTTCGTTGCAATCTCAAAGGCATAACTATTCGAGCGGACGACCGCGAAATGAGGGTGCTGACCCGCACCGAGCAGGACAAACTCACCGCGTTTCTTATGCAAAACGCCGACAGAACGAAAGTCGGCGTTTTGCTTTGCCTTTACACAGGCATTCGTGTCGGAGAGTTGTGCGCGCTACGATGGGAGCATATTTCGCTCGCTGAAAAGACGATATTCATCTGCGGGACGGCTCAGCGGGTGCAGGATTTTTCGGATAGTAACCGCAAAACGCACGTAACTATTACGTCGCCGAAAAGTAAATCTTCGATACGCAAAATACCGCTGCCTGATTTTCTCGTTGAGCAGTTGCGCCCGTTTATGAGCGGTGCGGATACGTATCTGTTGACAGGGACTGCCCGCGTTTTTGAACCGAGAACGATACAAAACCGATTCAAAAAGTATCTGCAACTATTGGAGTTGCCCGATTGCGGATTCCACACTTTGCGGCACACTTTTGCGACGCGATGTGTTGAACTGGGTTTTGAGATAAAAAGTCTGAGCGAGATACTCGGACATGCAGACATTGAAATTACGCTTAACCGATACGTTCACTCATCTATGGATTTGAAACGCGTGAACATGGACAAAGTTGCGGCGTTATTGTGCATTATAAGTACAAGTTAAACAAAAATTTGCGTAGCAAAACCGTGAGATTGCAACGCTTTGCGTACCGTTTTCGTAGAGGAGGATACTCTACGAAATTCACTATCGTATTGCCACGTTTTATCGCATAGATTTGTCATTCATATAGCAGTTGCGTTTCATCATGCAATCTGGCGAATATTGGTCTTGCAACACAGTTTTCACATCGCACTGCGTGAGCAATTTCAGATAACACTCTTTATCAGGTTGCCGCCATTTCGTGTCACGGAATGGCGGCTTTGAGAACGATATGCGGGTTCCTCTTTTTTATCGAGATAACCGCCTCCGCCGCCCACGTATCTACTCCAAGAGCCGTACCGCTAATGAAATGTGAATACCCGTTTCAAACTGCTCTTTTTATCTCTCGCAGGAGCAGCCTTTTTATTCGCAGACAATTGCGATGCTGTTCGTTGAACCCAAATGACAAGTTCTGCGGACGATTTTCCATGAAACAGCAGATTCGCACCTGATATTCCAATTTTATCACCGCCTATATAATCTTTGCAAAGGTTCGTTTCTCAAATTATATACGTTTATAAGGTATATGTCAAGAAAAACAGTCGCTCATAACGTGCAATATTTATCATTCCATACGTTAAAATAGAATACAGAGGTGATGAACATGACTGAACCAACTGTATTCGAAGAAATCCTACATTCCCGTCTGGCGCAATTGCGTATACAAAAAGGCGTTTCCGCAAGAGATATGAGCCTGTCCATCGGGCAAGGGCAGGCGTATATCAACAATATCGAGAACCGCAAAATGCTCCCGTCAATCAAAGGACTATTTTACATCTGTGAGTATCTCGGCATCACGCCGAAAGATTTCTTTGATGTGGAGACGGCGAATCCCGAGGTGCTGAACGGGTTAATCTCAGACTTGAAAACCCTGTCGGCAGAGCAGCTTTCTAATGTGGCGGCAATTGTAAAGGATATAAAAAAGTAGTCTTTCCAAACGAAAAAACGGTTTCAGTCGTTTGCCGACCGAAACCGTTTTAATTTCTGTACCGCGAATCCTGAAAGACACGAATCGTGGATATACAGCGTGGTTGCCTGACAGTTTCTCCTTCACTTCGCATAAGCCCCATTAACCGCCGATCCGTTCCACGAACCACTTCCCGCCGCCATTGCTGTCCTCGAGCCACATAAATCGTTCGCGCCCCTGAATCATCACCTTGTATCTCATGCCGATGCCGCCCGCGCGCAAGCTCGCCGCGCGGCGCACCTCTACCACACGGTCAATCTCATACCGCCGCCCGTCCTCCCACACGAAACTGCGCGGCAGAATCTGACCGTCCTTCGTCCTGTCCTCCGTGACGTCAACGTAGACCTTGCAGTCATTTTCCATGAGCTTTTGAGTTTTCTCGTCCATTTCGCTTTACCTCATGCATACCCGACAGGGTGGATTGTATGGTCGGCTTTCGCGTCGAGCAGACCAAGTTTGCCGTCGAGCAGCAGCAGACCGCGATTGACCGCGTGATGTCCGTATCTGCGGCGAATTTCGTCGAGCGTGTACTCTATTTTCTCCGCTTTCATGCGCTGTTCCTCGTTTTCAAACAGCGTCGTCTGCACCGCCGAGTTCATCGGCACAAGGTTTGTGCCGCGTATTCCAATACTGCGCAGGGGTTTCTCCCATCTGTAATTCTCGCGCAGCAGTATCATCGCCGCGCGTGTGAGTTCAGGCGCGAGAAACGTCGGACGTTCAAGCCCAAGCTGTCGCTCGAACCACGTCAAATCATTCAGCCGCAACGAGATTACGACCGTCTTTGCCATAAAGCCGAGTTCCCGCATACGTTCCGCGACGCTCTCGGCGAGATTCAGCAGCACGATGTGCGCGTCCTGCTCGTTTTCCAAATCGCGGGGACACGTCGTCGAGTTGCCGACAGATTTCACGACCGCCTCATTGCCAAACTCGCGCACGGGCGACGAATCCAAGCCCGCCGCGTAGGTGTAGAGATACAACCCCCATTTGCCCATGCGCTGTTGCAGTTGCTCGGCTCCGAGCCGCGCGATGTCGCCGATTGTCTTGACACCCCATTGCAGCAGCTTCTTTTGCGTACTGCGCCCAACGCCGAGCAAATCGGCGGCGGGCAACCTCCACACGGTTTCACGGAAATTCTCCTGCGTGATGACCGTTGTTCCGTTCGGTTTATGCATATCCGAACCGAGTTTCGAGAAAATCTTGTTGAACGACACGCCGACCGACACCGTGACGCCGAGTTCAAACTTCACTCGCTCGCGTATCTCGTCCGCAATCTCGCCGCCCGTGCGCCCGCCGAGCGACTGCGTGACGTCAACCCACGATTCGTCAAGACCGAACGGCTCGACGAGCGGTGAGTAGTCGGATAAAATGCCGCGAAACAGCTTGCTGAACAGGATATACTTGTCGTAACTCGGCGGCACAATAATCAGGTCGGGGCAAAGCTGCCGCGCTTGCCACAACGCCTGACCGACGCGCACACCGAACGGACGCGCCTCGTAATTGCGCGCGAGAATGATACCGTGCCGTTCCTCGACGCTGCCGCCGACCGCGACGGGGTGTCCGCGCAGTTTCGGGTGGTACAGCATCTCAATCGACGCGTAGCAGGTGTCAAGGTCAGCGTGTAAAATTGTGCGAGCCATAACCCACCGTCCTGAGAGAATGTATGTATTATAATTCTCGTTTAGCAAGATGTCAATAGCAATATTTCTCAACATAACGGATATTTCACTTGACAACAGCGTTTGCACGGTGTAAAATGTATCAAATAAGCGAGGTGAGGGAATGGATAACATTGCAGTCACGCTAAAAAAACTCCGTGTTGCGAACGGCTTATCTCAGATCGAGGTTGCCGAGCGGCTATCGAGGATGGGTGTACCGAGTTCCAACAAGGCAATATCTCGGTGGGAGGTCGGGGCGTCGCAACCCACCGTGCCGCAATTTTTGTCTCTCTGCAAACTGTACGGGGTGAGTGACCCGTACACGACTTTTTTCGGAGAACACAGCACCTCGAACGCGCAGAGCATTGAGTTGAGCGTCCTCACGAACGGATTGAACGCGCTCGGTTGGTCGCGGGTTAGTGAGTACATCGCCTTTCTGCGGAGCAACACGCGTTTCACCGCGTCAGAGCGAAACACGCGGCGCACCGTGCGGTTGTACGACGTTCCCGCGTCGGCGGGTACGGGCGTGTTCCTCGACGAGTCGGAGTACACAGACATCGCGGTTGACGATGCTGTGCCTGAGGACGTGGACTACGCGCTGCGCATCAGCGGCGACAGCATGGAACCGACGTTCGACGACGAGCAAATCGTGTATGTGCGTAAGCAGGAGACGCTCGACATCGGCGACGTCGGCATTTTTATTCACAACAACGACGTGTACTGCAAGGAACTCGGGCGCGGCGAGCTAATCTCGCACAACTCGGATTACGCGCCGATTCCCGTAAGCCGCTATGACGCGTTTTATGTGCTTGGTAAGGTAATAGGATAGGGCGGCAAACCGCCAACTTGACCTGCCTGCGGGCAGAGGATGGGAGTTAAAATGTGCGGTAGATTTTTGACCGAGCAGGACGTTGAGTTCGACGCGATTCTCGCGCTCGCGAACGCGGGCGGCTTCAAATACGGCGAGGTATTTCCGTCGCACGTCGTGCCTGTGCTGACGGGTGCCGACGGTGCGGCGATGATGACATGGGGGTTCCCGAATTTTGCGCCGAACCGACCGTCTCTGATCAACGCGCGCAGTGAGACCGCCGCAACGACGTGCACATTCCGCGACGCGTTCGCTCGTCGGCGGTGCTTAGTCCCCGCGACGGGGTACTATGAGTGGCAGGACACAGGCGCGAAACGCAAAACGAAGTACGAGTTTGCGTTACTCGACAGGAGATTGCTGTTCATGGCGGGGATTTTCACAGAGCGCGGTGAGTTCGCTATACTCACGCGCGGCGCGGTGCCTGAGTTCGCGGCGATACATGACCGTATGCCCGTTATTATTCCCCGTGAACGGCACGAGGATTGGCTGAGAGACGTTGCCGACATCAGCGACTGTGTGACGGCATTGGAGTACGCGAAAGTTTAATAATGCGTCTGTTGATTGCGGCGCAATCACATAATCACGAATCACGGAGGACACCCATGCCCACATCGCCGAATCAAAAGCTGAAACTGCTGTATCTCATGAAAATCCTGCTCGAAGAAACCGACGAGCAGAATATGCTGACCGCGCAGGAGCTAATCGACAGGCTCGCCGCGTATGATGTCAACTCCGAGCGCAAATCGCTGTACAATGATATTGACTTGCTCGTAAAATTCGGCATTGACATCAAGCATCAGGGAGGACGCAACGCGGGGTATTACGTCGCTTCGTGGGATTTCGAGCTTGCCGAACTCAAACTGCTTGTGGACGCGGTGCAGTCCTCGCGGCTCATCACGGGCAAAAAGAGCAGAACGCTTATAGGCAAGCTCTCAAAGCTCACAAGCCTCGAACAGGCGAAACAGCTTAATCGTCAAGTTTTGGTCAACGGGCGCGCCAAAGCACTCAACGAAACGGTGTATTACAGCATCGACGCGATTCATGCGGCTATTAACTACGGTAAGAAAATCAGCTTCAAATACTTCGATTACAACGTGAAAAAGAACCGCGTGTACCGTAAGAACGAGCAAATATATGTCCGCACACCCGTGGCTATGTGTTGGAACGATGACAACTACTACCTCATAACATATAACCCAAAGTACGACGATCCGTTCGCCACGTTCCGCGTTGACCGAATGACGAGCGTTGAGATAATCAGCGAGAGTGCGGACAACTTCGACCGCAAGAAATTCAGCATATCCGACTACATCAAGCAGACATTCGGAATGTTCAGCGGAGAAATTGTATCCGCAGAGCTTGCCTTTGACGAGAGCCTTGTGAGTGTTGTACTCGACCACTTCGGGAGCGATACGAGCCTAACGGAGATGGACGGCGGCAGGTTCGCAATCAGCGCGGAAGTATCGGCAAGCCCTGTGTTCCTGAGTTGGATATTCCAGTTCGGAAACCGTGCGGAGATACTGTCGCCAGACACCCTGCGCGCGGCGATGCGCGGGTTGGTCACGGAGGTTCAGGATGTTTACGGGGAATAGGCAGATGAATATTAAACGCTTCGGTTCGCTCATTCTCATTGCCGCGCTTCTGCTTTTAACAGCTTGCGGACTGTTTTCAAATCCCTCGCTCAATGATGTGCCGCCAGACGGTGAATCATTGGGCTTTACCGTTTACTTCATAGATGTGGGGCAAGCGGACAGCGCGCTCATCGTGAGTGACGGCGCGACGATGCTCATTGACGGCGGCAATGTCGCGGACTCAAACCTTGTATACGCATTTCTGAAAGAACACGGCATCAGCCACCTCGACTATATCGTCGGTACCCACGCACACGAGGATCACATCGGAGGACTTGCGGGCGCGCTCAACTATGCGAGCGTCGATGTAGCACTCTGCCCCGTGACTGAAAACGACACAAAGGCGTTTAAGAATTTTGTCAAATACCTCGATGAACAGGGCGTGTCCATCACGGTACCGAGACACGGCGACACGTTCAAACTCGGCGGCGCGAGCGTGACCGTCCTCGCGCCTATAAAGCCGTCCGACAACGCGAACAACACCTCAATCGTCCTGAAAATCGTCTACGGCGAAACGAGTTTTCTGTTCACTGGCGACGCTGAACGCGCGGAGGAGGCGGACATCTTAGACGCGGGCTACGACCTCTCGGCGACCGTGCTGAAAGTGGGACACCACGGTAGTGAGACGTCAACAAGCTATCCGTTTCTGCGCGAGATAATGCCGACTTATGCCGTTATCTCCTGCGGCGCGGGCAATTCCTACGGACACCCTCACGAGGAGACACTCTCAAAGCTGCGCGACGCTGACGTTATCTTATACCGAACAGACTTGCAAGGCACAATAACCGCCGTCAGCGACGGTAAGACGGTCACATTCACGACCGAGCGCAATTCTGGAACCGTGACCAACCCGACAACACCGACCGCCGATGAGCCGTATTACATAGGGAACGTGAACTCTCACATACTCCACAGCCCGACGTGCAACAGCCTGCCGAGCGAGAGCAACCGCGTAATTTTCAGCACGCTTGACGACGCACTCGCGGCGGGTTACGAAAAACACAAGGTGTGTCTGCCGTAACGGTAAAACGGCAATTTCTGAATATGCGTCCAATATTATCTTCGCGTCAATCGCTCAACTTCTTTGGTTGTCCGTACTATTGGACATCGCTTGTGCTATTATAGGTGTACAGCGAACGGTGACAACCCGCCGCTGAAAAAATCCATCAAGAATACGCCGTTGGGCGTATTTGGATAAATTGGAGTTGAGCCTATGCAAGCACACGCGAATTTCGGCGGCTTTCTGTCGGACAGACGGCGGGCGCGGGAGATATCGTCGTTACAGATGTCCGAATTGGCGGGCATCTCACCCGGCTACTACTGCGACATAGAAAAGGGGCGCAAATCCGCGCCTGACCGTGAGATTCTCGAAAAGATACTCACCGCTCTGCGCTTGCCGCAGGATGAGGAAGTGGTTTTCTACGACCTCGCGGGCAAGTCTCGGTCTGAGGTGCCGCCTGACCTGCCCGACTACATCATCAGCAACGAGGTTGTGCGCGTCGCGCTGCGTATTGCCCGTGAAAAGGGCAGCGCGGACGACTGGCGGCAATTCATCGAAGGATTGGAAGGGCGGTAAATATGCTTGAATTAGACACCTCGTACACATTCTCGCGAATGCCGTACATCACATACGACGCACTCGACGATTACGCGACGGCCGTCGTGCGCGACGCGCTGCCGATGTGCCTGACCGTGCCGTGCGCCATCGACGCGGAGTGGTTCGCGGAGTTTTACCTCGGCTTGCAGGTCGAGTACAGGCGGCTGAGCCGCGACCGCACAATACTCGGCATGACAGCGTTCAACGCGGGGTGCGTTCAAGTATACGACGAGCGCGGGCTCGAACAGACAATCCCCGTCACGGCGGGAACGGTCATCATCGAATCAGTGCTAACGTCAAAACGCAACGCCGCGCGCCGCCGTTTCACGGTCGCGCACGAGAGCGCGCACTATCTCATACACCGCAAGGCGTTCGCCGCAGACAATCCGCTCGGCGTCGTCGGCGCGTTCGAGAACCGCTATCTCGCGGCAAAAACAGGGCGCGTGGATTACAGCCGCAGCAAAAAAGAGCGCACCGATGTTGAGTGCATGGAACGTCAAGCTGACTTCCTCGCGTCGGCGATACTCATGCCGAAACCGACGCTCCGCATGGCGTACCGTGACTTTTTCAGGTGCTTCGGCGAGAAACCGCGACGCATCGTGCGCGGGGTCAATCCGCTCGACGACTGCTACGCGCGGCAACTCACGGAGTACACCGCAAACATCTTCGGGGTGTCAAAACGCGCCGCGCTCATACGGCTTGAAAAGCTCGGCGCAATAGTAGGCAAGCCGCCGCGAGGTAATGCTTATGCCTGATACAGCGGTAAACACATCTAAGTTTCTATACGTTATTCACGGTGTAATACCTGAACTGATGCCCGAAACAGCGTTTCGGCGCGAGTGTCGGGAGTTGCAGTACAAACGCAAAATCCTGAAATGCCCGCACTGCGGCAAGCGTCTGACGGACACGGGTGCGGACACAAAGGTTGAGCTTTTTCGGCACCCCGAACACGTTCAAATCGACTGCCAATTCTACATGAAATGTACGTTTTGCAAAGGCGAGGTCGGTATAAACGTGATATAATCCGCAATAACTGAATATCCTCGGCATACCGCATTTTGCGGTTAAGCCGCACCCCACGGAATCTGAAAACAGCGTCTGACGACGCCTTGACAACGACTGCGGTGCAGCGGATAGATGCCAACGCACGTTTAGTACGCGCACGACGCAGGCGGACACGCTCCGCAAGCCTACGAGCCCGACAAACGGCAACTTTTAGTTGCTGTCTGTCGGGCTTTTTTGTCGTCCGCAATGACCTGTAATACGAGAGGTTGCCGCTTGTTCGGACTCCGAAAGGGGTCTGAAAATGAACGCACATTGCCGATCACCGCCCTATTCAATCTGTTTGCTAACCCACAAAACAGATTGGAGAAAGGCAATGGACAACACAGTAATAATAAGCTACAACGGTGAGGACGTCGCCGTCAGCGCGGAGGTCGCGGCGTTCCTCGAAACGGACGAGCGGCGCAATCTCGCGGAGCGGCGGCGCGACAGGCGGCACCTGTCAGATATGGAGTTTACGGAGGACACCGTAGAATTGTTCGCCGTCGTTAAGCCCGTCGGATTTGAGGACGCGTTTCTGCGGAGCGTGGACGAATCGCGGCTTCGCGTCGCAATAATGACGCTGACGGAGACACAGCGGCGCAGGTTGACGGCGTACTACTACGAGGGATTGACGTATAGGGAAATTGCAGCGCGTGAGGACGTGGTGTTCACAAAGATTGCAAACTCTGTGAGCGCGGCAATTGAAAGTTTGAAGAAATATTTTTCGTAGACACGCGGGTACAAACTGCGTTTGAGTGTCCTCTATATATGAGGAGATGAAAATCCTCGCGACAAACACCGCCCACGGGCGGTTATACGGAACACGGGTACAGTACCCGCTGTGTCGTGTGCCATGACCCCCGACTTCTCACGAGGTCGGGGCGAGCACCCCCTCACTCTCCGCACTCGCGGCGATAACGGGCAGACCAAAGACGCGGCGGCGACAATGACACTTCTCCGAGAGAACCGGAGCCGAACAGCGCGGAGGCGCGAACCGGGAAAGCATCGTGTCGGCTGAAACAGACCGATGGGAGCTTTCATGTGCGGCGCAAGCCGCAGCCCGATGTTTCATCAATCATATCAGGAGTAAAACCGCAAATCACGCACATATTTTTCAAAGTTTTGGCGGTTCTGCTATCGCGGAGGAACGTGTTCCTCCGCGCCACAGAGCCGCCGAGAGAACGGAGCGGAAAGTGGACATACACTCGGAAATCTCGCGCGAGATACCGCGCGGCATACCGCCGCGATTCCTGACGGGCGGTACCCCGATCCTCACAGCGTTCGGATGCGCACTTTTAGAACGCGAGACAGGCAGCGGATTCATGTACACGGCGGTCAACCTCACAAGCGGCAGGACGGAAGTGCTGAGCCGCAGACTGAATCCTCTCGCACCGTCAGGCGTGAGTGCGATAGCCGAGAAGATGCGGCGTTCAACCGTCGCGGGCGCGGGTAGATTCGACGTTGAGCGCGCGTATGGTGCGAATATCGGTATTCGTTGCGCGCGGGATATATTGAATGTAGTGTTCAAAAAGCTGTTGCCGCAACACGGCTACGCGGTACGCCGCGAGCAGGTTGACCTCGCGTCGCAAATCCTGCACGACATCGGCGACCGCCGCGTGTCACTCGCGGAAGCCGAGGTCGGAACGGGTAAGACGCTCGCATATCTCGTCGCGGCTGTAATCGTGAAACGAGGACGGTTGAACGACCACGGCAACCGCGCGCTGTACCCTGAGATGGGTTGCGCGGAGATGGCGTATATGCCCATCGTCGTCGCGACGTCGAGTATCGCGCTGCAAAAGGCGATTCTCACAGACTACATACCCGAGCTGTCGCGGATTCTCATGAAAAACGGCATCATCCAGTCGCCGCTGATGGCGGTCATGCGCAAAGGGCGCGAGCATTACGTCTGCGAACGCGCTCTGCGGGCGCATATTCCGTTCGAGAACGACCGCGCTATGCGGTACATTCTCGAAAACCTGCTCATGAAATCCGCGCCGATTGACCTTGCGGAGACGGACGGACTGACGGCGCACATCAAGCGCGTAATCTCCGTACCGGGACGTTGCGCGGAGAACTGCCCGCACCGTGAAAACTGCGCGTACCTGCGATTCCGCAGACGCGCGCAATCCCCGAAAATAGATATTCAGGTGTGCAATCACAACTACCTGCTCGCCGACGCGCTGAACCGCGCGCAGAATCTGCGTCCGCTGATTCCGAACTATCAGGTGCTTGTTATTGACGAGGCGCACAAGTTTCTCGCGGCGGCGCGCAGTATGTACGGCACGGAGTTTTCGGGTGCTGTATTGCCCGAGGTGTTGCGCGGCGTTGATGCGCTGAACTTCGGGTGCGAGAGTACGCGGAAAGCGGTGCGGACGACCGCGAAGAAACTCGCGAACGAGAGCAAACGTCTGTTTCGGAGACTGATTGACGGCGTTGAGCGTTCAGGCACCGACGACAATCCCGACAGATACTCCGTCAGCGTGGACGTCGCGGCGGCAAAGCACCTGCGCAATATCCGCAATATCTCGGACGAGCTGCGCGAGATGCTGTCCGCAACAAACACCATCGGCAACGGAGACGGTCTGAAAGCTCAGCTTGTTTGGAAGCTATCTCAGGTGCGCGACCAAACAGCCGCACTCGCGAAACATGGCGAACTCATCTGCTGGCTCGAAAACGACGACAGCGAACAACAACTCTGCGCTATACCGAAAGACCTCGACGCGCGGTTGTACGCCGAACTGTGGAGTCGCGGAATACCGACGATTCTCACGTCAGGCACACTGTCTGCGGGCGGCGATTTCTCGCATATAAGGCGAACGCTCGGTTTGGACAACCTCGGCAACCGCTTGACCGAGACGACGAAACCGTCGCCGTTCAACCACCGCGAGAACGCGCTGTTATACATCAGCGAGACAGTGCCGTTTCCCGAGAGCAGAGATTGCGGCTATATAGCCGCGCTCACAGGTGAGATCGAGCGGCTGATTCGCGCGTCGCACGGTCACGCCGCCGTGCTGTTCACGTCCTACGACGCTATGGGGCGCGTATACGCCGCGCTGACCGCTCTGCGTCTGCCTTTTCCGATGTTCAGATTGGAGCGGAGCAACAGCCGCGCGGTTGAGCGGTTCAAGGCGAGCGGCAACGGGATATTGTTCGCGTCTGGCGCGATGTGGGAGGGCGTGGACATACCCGGCGACGCGCTGAGTATGCTCATCATCGTAAAGCTGCCGTTTGCGGTGCCTGACCCTATCGGCGAATACGAGCGGACGCAGTACAGCGGCATGGGCGAGTACAAGAGCCGTGTCGTCGTGCCTGAGATGCTCGTCAAGTTGAAACAGGGTTTCGGACGGCTAATACGCAATGAGTCCGACACGGGCGTCGTCGCAATTCTCGACAGCCGCGTGAACGGACACGGCGCGTACCGCGACAGCGTACTCGACGCGCTGCCTGATTGCCGCGTTACCGACAGCGTTTCAGAGGTAGAGAGCTTTTACGGGGCGAAGAAACCGCCCTCATATTTCAATTGACGCGCGGCTTGTTCCGAGTTGGTACAAGCCGCGCAGAGAGGACGCAGAAACATGAGCGAGAACGAAATTTCAACAGAGCCGATTGAATTAACTGACATCCGCGACGTGCGGGTGGACAGAGATTTGCCGAGAGGTGAGCGCGTCGCCGAGTTTGTGCGGCAACTGCGCGATCCGTACCATTATAAATGCGGCAAACTCACAATCACGGCGCATTTTGACGAGAGCGGTCCGACATTGGAGGAATGCCTGATTCAGCTTTTCACCTGACAATTATAACTTGACAAACTGGACATCTCCGCGCGGTTGTGGTAGTCTGCGTTCGGAAAAAGAATCGAACGGAACGCGCACCTCACGCCTTTGTATTACGGGGATTGTCTGTAATCCGAAAAGGAGTGAGCATTGCCATGCCCGAAACAACGTACCGCGCGGCGAAGTACATTCGCCTGTCGTACACCGACGATAAATCCGTCGAGAGCGACAGCGTGGGCAACCAACGCAAGATGATAGACGATTTCGTCGCGCGTCACCCTGAGATTGAGGTCGTGTCCGAGAGAGTTGACGACGGATACTCGGGAATAATTTTCGAACGCCCTGACTTCAAAAAGATGATGGAGGACATTGAGGCGGGGATTGTAAACTGCGTCATCGTCAAGGACTTATCCCGCCTTGGGCGCGAATACATAGAGACGGGACGCTACCTGCGCCGCATTTTTCCCGCCTACGGTGTGCGGTTCATCGCAATCAACGACAATCTTGACACGCTGACAGACAGCGGCGACGACCTGTCGGTCAGCGTCAAATCCATCATCAACGACGCATACTGCCGCGACATCTCCGTAAAAACGCGTTCCGCATTGAACGCAAAACGCGACCAAGGTGATTTCGTCGGCGCGAGTACGGTGTACGGCTACCGCAAGTCGGAGGAAAACCACAATCAGCTTGTGCTTGACGACTACCCCGCCGCCGTCGTGCGCGACATCTTCAATATGAAGCTCAGCGGCATGAGCGCGCTGAAAATCGCGGAGCAGCTCAACAGAATCGGCGTACTGTCGCCGCTCGAATACAAGAAGGATCGCGGCATTCCGCACCCGAAACGCGGCTACGCCTACAAAGCGGACGCGAAGTGGTCGGCAAAGACGATTATCCGTATTCTCGGCGACGAAACATACGCGGGAACTCTGATTCAGGGCAAACAGGGTACGCTCAACTACAAGATAAAGAACCGTCTCGACAAGCCCGTGAACGAGTGGTTCCGCACCGAGAACGCGCACGAGCCTGTCATCTCTCGGCAGGATTTCGACCTCGTGCAGCGCGTCATGCGGCTCGATACGCGCACCGCGCCGGGCGGCGACAGCGTGTACCTGTTCTCGGGCGTTCTCATCTGCGGCTCCTGCGGCGGGAGAATGAAACGCAAAACCGTAACGTACAAAGGTAGATCATACTTCTACTACAACTGCCCGACCGGTAAAGCGCACGGCTGCGCGGCGCACGGTATGATGCGTGAGGACGACCTGATTGCCGCCGTTCTGGACAGCGTGAAAGCGCACGTCGCGAATGTCGCGTCGCTCGACGACGTGCTGAAAAGCGTTGCGGGCGATCAGGCGAACCGCGAACTCGCGGCGCGGCAGTCCGCGCAGATAGCGGAGAATGAGCGGCAACTTGAAAAGATTCAGGGTTTCAAAGCGGGTCTGTACGAGAACATGATTGGCGGCATATTGTCCAAGGACGATTACAAGTCGCTGAAAAACAAGTATTCCGAGGATATATCGCGGCTACAAGCCGCAATCGGCGAGCTGCGTCGGGAACTCGCGGACACGCTGACGGGCAACAGCGAGAGATACCGCTGGGTCGAGTATTTCAAGGAGTTTTCAGATATTGCGGAGCTTGACCGCAAGACCGTGGCGCACCTGATTCAGAGTATCCGCATCATGAGCAAAAACGAAGTCGTCATCACGTTCAACTACCGCAGCGAGTATGAGAGTGCGGCGGCATTGCTCGGCAAAGGAGCGGCGTGATGGCGAGAAAAAGCAGAAAGAACGCCGCAGAGACTGTAAAGACCGCAACGGTTACGGCGGCATACCAAGCCGCCGCCTACGTCCGCTTATCCTCCGACGACAAACGCAAGCGCGGCGATTCCATCGAGACGCAGCAGGCGATCATCTCAAACTACCTCGCGCTCGCGTCGGATGTTACCCTGCGCGAGACGTACATCGACAACTCCATGACGGGAACGAATTTCGCGCGTCCCGCGTTTCAGAAGATGCTCGCAGACTGCGAGAGCGGCAGAATAAACTGCATCATCGTGAAAGACCTGTCGCGTTTCGGGCGCAATATGCTCGACACGGGATACTATCTTCAACGGTACCTGCCGTCGCTCGGTGTGCGCGTAATCGCTATAAACGACGGTTTTGACAGCATAGAGAGCGACGGCGGTATCCTGCTGCCGCTGAAAAACATGATCAACGAGGCTTACGCGCTCGACATCGGACGCAAATGCCGCGCCGTGCAGCAGCAGTACATTGAATCGGGCGCGTTTGTCGGCAGTTTGCCGCCATACGGGTACCTGAAAGACCCGCAGGATTGCCATAGACTTGTAATTGACCCCGAAACCGCGCCGAATGTGCGGCAAATTTTCGAGTGGGCGGCGGACGGCATCGTAAAAGTCGAAATTGTCCGCAGGCTCAATGACGCGGGCATTACATCTCCCGGGCATTACAAGCGCGAAAAGGGCTTTATCCGCGACGAACGACTGATAGGCAAGGGTTTTTGGCAAATCCGTATGCTAACTAATTTACTGTCCGACATGGTTTACTGCGGTGATTTGGTTCAGGGCAAGGACAGGCAGTACAACAACAAGCGTATAGATATACCGCGCGAGGACTGGATAACCGTCCGAAATACACACGAGCCGATTGTGAGCCGAGAGCTTTTCGCCGCCGCCAACAACGCGCTCGACCGCGCGGCGAAAGCCGAGACGGACAAACGCGGCGCGAAAACGCCTTACGCGCCGAATGTGTTCAAGAGCAAAGTATTTTGCGGACATTGCGGTCACGCCATGCACTATCATCGGTCAAAGACGGTGTACTGGTTTCATTGCGTGTCTCAGAGCGTTTTGGGCAGGACAACTTGCGTTCAGGTATCGCTCAAATCGGCTGACCTTAAAGCGTCAGTACTCGCGCTCCTGCAAAAGCACACCGAGGTCATCACGGGTAAATATCTCGAACTGCGCCGCAACCCCGCGCTGTCAGACGGCGGCGACGCGGCGTTGAAGAGCGAACTCACGGCGATTCGGCAGGAGTTGGAGAAAAACCGCAATTTCATGAGAAGTCTGTACGAGAGCCTTGTCACCGCCGTGATTACGCCCGACGAGTTTTCGGACATGAAACAATCCTACGAGAGCAAGATTGCCGCGCTGACAAGCCGCGCCGACGCGCTGCAAAACGAACGGCGCGAACTGCAACGGCAGCTCGACGAGTACCGCGAACTGTCCGAGCGCGTCAACTCGGTTGAGTGCGAATCGGATTTGACCGCCGAACTCGTGGACGCGCTGATTGAGAAAATCTGCGTGTACCGCGACAAGAGCTTTGAGGTGCATTTTCGGTTCAAGGACGAATTTGGGGAGGTGCGGCAGTGCGCAAATATGTGATTGCGAAGTACATTCGCCTGTCCCTTGACGACGCGCAGTCGGACAGCATGAGCATCGAGAATCAGCGGCTGCTGATAGAACACCACATCGCGTCGCTCGACACTGACGCTGAGTTGGAGGTTCACGAATTTGTTGACAACGGGTGGAGCGGCACGAACTACGAACGCCCCGCCGTGCAGAAGCTGCTCGGACTTGTGCGCGAGAGCAAAATTGACTGCATCATCGTCAAAGATTTCAGCAGGTTCGGGCGCAACGCGTTGGAAACAGGATACTTCATCGAACAGGTGTTCCCGCTGTTCCGTGTCCGATTCATCTCGGTCAGCGACGGTTTCGACTCTGACGAACACTTGGGCGACACGGGCGGCATGGAGGTCGCGTTCAAGTTTCTGATGCACGAATATTACAGTCAGGACTTGTCGCGCAAGATAAAATCTGCGCGCCACGCGAAAATGCGGCGCGGTGAGAGCGTCACGAAGAACTGCGTATTCGGCTATGTCAAGGTCGGCAAACGGTTGGAAACTGACGAAAACGCCGCCGAGACGGTCAGGCGCATCTTCGACCTCGCCGCTGACGGGGTTGGCGTGACCGATATTATGCACCTGCTGCACGACGAGAAACGCCCGACTCCGAGCGAATACAAAAAGCACATTCAGAATCCGCGCTGCATTTGGGAATCGAGCGTTATCCGCAGTATGCTCCGCGACGAGCGGTATATCGGCACTTACATCTCGGGCAAGTCTGAGATTCTGTCGGTCGGCAGTCACAGAGTCTCGAAAAAAGACGCAAGCGAGTGGATTCGCATACCGAACCACCACCCCGCAATTGTTAGTGCGGCTGTGTTTAATAAGGTGCAGCGGATTCTCGGTGAGAAAACTCATTACGATTCGCGTGTGCGGCAATCCCGCGACTATTTACTGAAAAGCAAGGCATATTGCGGTGTTTGCGCTCACGCGCTGGGTCGCAGCAGCGCGAAAAACGCTGCGTTTTTCTGCCGCCACACGCGGGTGGACATCGACGCGGAGTGTCACGGGCTTTCAATTCGCGAGCGCGAACTCGAAAACTCGCTGTACGGCATGATTCGCGAACGGTCGCAGGTGATTTTGGACATTTCCATGGCGCGTTCCACCGAAACTAACGACTGTTCGGGCGGTCTGCGCGATGAAAAGAGCAACCTGTACGAGCGGTACATTACGGGTGAGATTGACGCGGCGCGGTACCGCACTGAGTGCGCGAAACTCGACGCGGCGGCAAGCAGGCTGAACCGCGAGGCGGATTCGCGTGTTGCAGACGATGTGCGCGGGATTGCGGAAACTGCGGTCAATGCGGGTGCGCTGACGCGTGAGGTTGTTGACGCGCTGATTGAACGGGTGCGGGTGTATCCGAGCGACCGCGTTGAGATTGAGTGGAAATTCGCGGACTTCACGAAAAATATGATATAAAGGAGAGTTTTGAAAATGTCGAATAATCCCAATGCTGTTTTGAACAGCCGCATAGAACATGAGGTAAAACCAAAGACGGCTATTTACTGCCGCACAGCGGCAAATGACGGCAAATCGATAATAGCGCAGGAGAGAGAATTGCGCGAGTTTGCAGCGGCGCAGATGCTTGACGTTGGTTTGATTTACTGCGACAACGGCGTGAGCGGTCTTGCCCTTAACCGTGCCGCGTTCAGGACAATGATGCTTGCAGTTGAGAATGGTGAGATAAATTGCATTATTGTCAGGGACTATGCGCGTGTGAGCAGAACGCTTATTCAGTTGTGGGATTGGCTCATAGAAATGCACAGGATAAACGTCAGGGTTATAGCTGTAAAAGACGGATTCGACAGCGGTCATCTCGGCGGCGAGTTGCACGAGAAACTCAGTAAAGCTCTCAAAAAAGCGTACAATGATGAACTCTCGAAAAAAACAAAAGCGGGCATTGCCCGCAAGAAAGAATTGGCGGTGTCAAAGTGAGTGACGCTTGATTTGAAGTTGGCAGAGTTCGCGGACGGCGAATAATCGCAGACATATTAAGCGTTGTACGCAAAAAGAATGTCAAGCCTGAATCATAAAATATTCTTTGAATATTTTTTGATTCGGGCTTGACATTCGGGTGGTACGCCTGGAGGGACTCGAACCCCCGACCTTCTGGTTCGTAGCCAGACACTCTGATCCAACTGAGCTACAGGCGCAAATCGTTAGCAACGCGCATAATCATAGCACAAACGCGTCCAAAATGCAAGTACTTTTTTTGAATTTTGCAAAAAAAGATTTACCCTCGCTGAGCTAACCCGCGCGGTCGCAAACGTATTGTCTTTGGTGCAATCAGATCAAATCGAATCTGTCTGTCAGTTGTTTTTGAGCTTTGCCGCGCGGGGCTTGCGCGCCGCGCGCACTTCGACCGCGAGACCGTCCTCAATGTCCGACGTCGGTATGTTCTTGCCGCACTCGGCACAGACATACTGCTTCTTCGGGTTGGGAACTTTTTTCTGCACATGCTTTTTGAGGATTACCGTGTCGCCCTCAACGTAGATCTCCATGGCGTTCTTCTCGTTCAGCTCGAGTGAGCGACGCAGCTCGATCGGTAGTACGATGCGTCCGAGTTCGTCGAGTTTTCTGGTTATGCCCGTCTCTTTCATGATTCACTCCTTGATGTATCCTACGATACACATAATATATACTAATTGTGACTTAGCGTCTCAATCCCTAGTATACTACCACATGTTGAAGGATTTGTCAACTGTAAAACGTGCATTATATGGGCTATAATGTAAAAGTTTTTCGATTTTTTGTATATTTTGTCGGTATTGCCCCCTTTTGCTGTCGAAAAGTGCGGAAAACCGCGCTTATAACATGTCGGCAACACGATTATGTATTCGCATTGTCGTAGGGGCGTGTCAACCCGCACTTGCGTATATGTCGAAAAAATATCGAAAAGGGCGGGTGTACCCCGCCCCCACGAAATGTTCGCTCTCATAACCGATCAACGCATTTGCCCATTCCTTGTCGAAATTCGCGATTGACAATCGCCGTGGTACACTATATAATAATGCACAATGCATAATATGAGGTGATTTTTATCAAGCCGCTGTCCAAAATCGCCGCGAGCGTACCGCCCAGCGCGACGCTCGCCGTCGACTCCCTCGCGAAACAGATGAAAGCGGAGGGGAAACCCGTCGTCGGTTTCGGCACGGGCGAACCCGATTTCGCGACGCCGCAGAACATCGTCGACGCCGCAATCGCCGCGATACATGCGGGCAAGACGAAGTACACGCCCGCCGCGGGCATTCCCGAACTGCGCCGCGCCGCCGCGGAGCGTCTGCGTCTCGACTGCGGCTTGGACTACAAACCGAGCGAGATCGTCGTCGCGTCAGGCGCGAAACACTCGCTGTTCGCCGCGCTGATGTGTCTCTTGGACGCGGGCGACGAGGCGATTCTACCCGCCCCGTACTGGCTGACGTACGCGGAAGCCGTGCGATTCTCGGGTGCGGTGCCTGTCGTCGTCTATGCCGACGAGCCGAGTGATTTCAAGGTCACGGCGGCGCAGATCGATGCGGCTGTCACCGAGCGCACGAAGCTACTCATTATAAACAACCCGTCGAACCCCACGGGTATGCTGTACGACCGCGACGAACTGCGCGCCATCGCCGACGTGGCGGTGCGGCACGACCTGTACGTCGTCGCGGACGAGATATATTACAAATTGTTATACGACGGGCGCGTGTTCACCTCAATCGCGTCGCTCGGCGACGACGTGCGGGAGCGCACAATTATCATCAACGGCGTGTCGAAGTCGTACGCGATGACGGGCTGGCGCGTCGGCTACTCCGCGTCAAACGCCGCGCTCGCAACGGTTATGGCGAACTATCTGTCGCACTCGACCTCCGCGCCGAGTACGATATCGCAGTGGGCTGCGGTCGAAGCTCTCGCGGGCGACCAGTCCACGATTGAGGACATGCGCAAAATATTTGAACAGCGGCGCGATTACGTCGTGCAGCACGTGAACGCGATACAGGGGCTGAGTTGCCCCACGCCGCACGGCGCGTTTTACGTGATGATCAACGTCGCGTCGGCGTTCGGAAAGCGTTGCGGGGACAGGGTTATCGCAAATGCGGACGATTTCGCGCTCGCGCTGCTCGAATCGCAGTACGTCGCGCTCGTGTCGTGCGAATCGTTCGGCTGCCCGAACTATGTGCGCATATCGTACGCCGCGTCGATGGACGATATCGCCACGGGGATTGACCGCATCGCGCGGTTTATGGAGGAATTGCATGGATAACGAACGGTACGTCTCGCCGCTCGGCACACGCTACGCGTCGGACGCGATGCAGCGGCTGTTCTCGGCTGATGTGAAATTCTCGACGTGGCGCAAGCTGTGGATCGCACTCGCAAGAGCCGAACAGACGCTCGGACTCGACATCACGGACGGTCAGATCGCCGAGATGGAAGCCCACATCTACGACATC
>JAISJJ010000008.1 GCA_031261585.1 Oscillospiraceae bacterium | reverse complement strand
CCGCGCTTTCGCCTCTGAAAGTTTAGAACTCTTGAAATACTTGTTTGCCATGCGACACCTCACTTTGAAGTATACTACTTCTTTTGCTCGGTGTCAAGTCCCTTAACAATTAACAGTTGACGGGGGTTGGACGAGGGTTACGGGGAACAAACCCCCGCCGCTTGCGAGCGGGGGTTGGACGTGGGTTGCGTAGGGGAACAAACCCCCGCCGTCTGCGGACGGCACCCCCTTTCCGAAAGGGGGCGGGGTTGGACGCGGGTTGCGTCGTAGGGGACGCCGCCCTCGGCGTCCCGTTCTCGAAATATCAACCGCACCCGCCCGTAGGGCGCGACGACTCGGCGCGCCGTTTGTCCGCGATAAATGCGCCACACCCGATGTAGGGACGGACGCCCCTGTCCGTCCTGCATGGATACCGCAGACCACAACAGGACGGACAGGGTCGTCCGTCCCTACGGCGATCACCGTCCACCCCCGCGACTCCCGTCCAAACCTTGCCCCCCTTCGGAAAGGGGGTGCCGTCCGCAGACGGCGGGGGTTTGCCCCCGTCTCGGTCTCTCGTCCGCAGACGGCGGTGTTTGCCCCCGTCCTGCGCACACAATCAATGTTAATACAAAAAATCATATATAAGGAGCCACATCATGAGTAACGCTACATGCAAGTATCCGCACGTTTTTGCGCCGATTCAGGTACGCGGCGCGTACTACAAGAATCGTCTCTGCCAGTCCACACCGGGCGCGGGCGGCACGGGCGACGCTAACGGACATCTGACCCAGCGCACGCTCGACTACTTCCGTCCGCAGGCGCGCGGCGGTGCGGCGGTCGTCACGGTCGGCAACTGTTCTATCGACACGACCGAGTGTTACGACGAGCCCGAGCAGGTCAATCTCGCGAACGACAGCATAATCCGCAGTCTCTCGACGTTCGCGGAGATGTGCGCCAAGTACGGCACGATCGGACAGCTCGAGATCAACCACAACGGCGCGCTTCAGGGCAACATTGCGGGTACGACGGCGGGTACGCGCGGCTGGGGTCCCAGCGCGATCATCACCGAGGCGGAACTCGTGCGCGCGAAACAGGATAACCGCGAGCCTGTGCCGTGTCACGAGATGAGCAAAGAAAAAATCGCCGAGACCGTCAAAAAATACGCCGACGCGGCGGGACGCTGCGCCAAAGCGGGCATGAAAACCGTGCAGTTCCACGGTGCGCACGGCAATCTGCTTGCGCAGTTCCTCAGCCCGTACTTCAACAAGCGCACGGACGAGTACGGCGGCTCGGTCGAGAACCGTTCGCGTTTCGCGTGCGAGGTGCTCGACGCTGTGCGCGCCGCAATCGGCGACGACGTGGTTATCGAGTACCGCATGTCGTCCGAGGAACATGAGGAGGGGTTCGCGCACTTCCCCGAGATACTGGAATTTGTCGGATACATAAAGGACAAGATCGACATTTTGTTCGTCAGCGGCGGACTGCACGACACGCAGGGCAAGCCCGAGCGTATGCGCCCCATGGTGCCGCCGTACAGCTACCCGCAGATGATGAACGTCGAGCGCGCGGGGATAATCAAGCAGAAATACCCGAATTTACTCATCAACGTCGTCGGCGGCATAAAAAATCCCGCTCAGGCGGAGGAGATTATCGCGTCGGGCAAGGCGGATTTTGTCAGTTTCATGCGCGCGCTGATCGCCGACCCCGAGATGCCCGCAAAATACGCGGAGGGGCGCGAGTGGGAACACACGCCGTGCCTGCGCTGCCAATGCATGAAGATCGACAAGCAGGGGCGTTTCGTCGGACCCTGCGCCGTCAATCCGATGGCGAGTTTTTCGGGCGAGTACCCCGAACTGAAAGTGCCGAAAGCACCGAGAGCGAAGAAAGTCGCGGTCGTCGGCGGCGGTCCGTCGGGCATTCAGGCGGTGAAAACGCTGCTCGAGCGCGGTCACGATGTGACGCTGTACGAGAAAAACGCCGAGATCGGCGGTCAGGTGATAAAGGCGGCGCAACCGTTCTTCAAGCAGGATATCCGCGAGTATCTGAGCTATCTGCGCGCGTTCGCCGCACACTCCGCCGCGACGATACTCACGGGCGTGGAAGCGACACCCGACATCATCAAGGCAGAAAACTACGACGCGCTCATCGTCGCAATCGGCGCGAAACCGCTCGCGCTGAGAATCCCCGGCATTGAGCGCGCGCAGTGGGCTCCCGACGTGTCGGAGGACGATCTGCCCGACGGTGCGCAGGTTGTCATCATCGGCGCGGGTCCCGTCGGTCTTGAATGGGCGGTCGAACTCGGCAAAGCGGGCAAAAAAGTCACCGTGTTGGAGATGGCGGCGACGCACGGTCTCGGCATGGACATGAGCGGACTCGGCGGCGGCGACAAGATTCTCGGCTGGCTCGACGAGTACGGCGTCACGGTGAACTACAACGCGAAGTTGACGCAGATCGGCGCGGACACCGCCACGTACACCGTGGACGGTACCGAATTCACGATCCCCGCGGACTATGTACTGCTCGCGGCGGGCATGTCGACGCAGATCGACGCTGCCCGCAAATTCCTGACCGCCGCGCCGAACACGAACGTGTTCTTCGTCGGCGATTGCCGCGAGGTAGGCGAGATCCGCGAGGCGACGCGCTCCGCGTTTGAGATTTGCAGAGAAGTTTAGGCAGTTAACAGTTAACAATTAACAGTTAACAGTTAACAGTTAACAGTTTCGGGGGTTGGACGTGGCTTGCGCCTTGCGTCGACACGGTTGTAGGGGCGATTACCTGTGCCCTGAGGGGTATTAATCTCCCGTCGGGGTCCTCGCACAACAACAGGGGCGACCACACAGGGTCGCCCCTACACAAACCATGAGACGTATGCGTGAGAACAAAGACCCTGCCAATCGTCAATGTGCGGCAACGAACAAACAGCTTTATCGCAAGCTAAGAGACACAAGGCGCGATACAAAAGCGCGCGTAATATAGGAGACAAATCATGTCAAAACACAAATTGACCCCGCGCGAGAACTACCTGACCGCGCTGCGCGGCGGTATGCCCGAGTGGGTGCCGCACTACACGTACGGACCGCCCGCACAGGGTGCGCCGCCGCCCGCGAGCGCGATGTTCGAGCCGCCGTTTCTCGCGTCGCACCGCATGAACGGCGGCGGGCGCGACATTTGGGGCGTGAACTACCTGCCCACGGAGTCGACAGGGGCGGCGTTGATACCCGACAGCCGCGAGTTTATTCTGCCGATCGAGAAACTGCCGCATTGGCGCGACATCATCAAGGCACCCGACCTCAGCGGTATAGACTGGGAGCGCATGTGTCTGCCCGATATCGAGAAACAGGGCATCGACAGGACGCAGACCGCGCTGTTTTTGAGCCTGCACGTCGGATATTTTCAGCTTTTGATGTCGTTCATGGGTTTTGCGGACGGCTTGCTCGCGTTTTACGAGGAGCCTGACGCGGTGCATGAGCTGCTCGAATACCTGTCCGAGTTCTACATGCAGATCGCGGACGCGACGCTCGACCTCGTGAAACCCGACATTCTCATGCTGGCGGACGACACCGCAGCGTGGCACAGCCCGTTCATCTCCGACGACATGTACCGCGAGTTTATCCTGCCGCACCACGAGAAATACGCGAAACGCGGACGCGAGCGCGGACTGCCGATGACGATGCACAACTGCGGGAAATGCGAATCCTTGCTCGACATGCTCGTCGAGATGGGCGTGAGCGGGTGGGACCCCGCGCAGTCGTGTAACGATCTCGCGGCGATCAAGCGCAAATTCGGCAACAAACTCGTTATCACGGGCGGTTGGGACGCGCGCGGTCGTCTGCTCGAACCCGACGTGACGGACGAGGAGATTCGTCAATCCGTGCGCGACGTGATAGATGCGCTCGCACCGAACGGCGGGTACGCGTTCGCGGGCGGATACCTCGTGCCGACGGGCGACGACGAAGCCGCGCGCCGAAACGCGCTCGTGAACGACGAGGCGGAGCGGTACGGCGGCGATTTCTACTCAAAATAATGGAGGTATCACACATGAACATCGCGGTGCGCTATCAGTCTAAAACAGGTCACACGGCAAAGGTCGCGGACGCAATCGCCGCCGCTGTCGGGGTGAGTGCGGAGCCGATCTCCGTTCCCGTCGCGCCCGACACGGATTTGCTGTTCCTCGGCGGCGCGCTGTACATGATTTACGGGTGCAACCTCGACCCCGCGCTCGTGAAGTTCATTGCGGAGCTGCCGAAAACCGTGAAACGAGCCGCGCTGTTCGGCACGTCCGCGCTCATGACGTTCGGGAACAAGAAGATGCTGAGACGTTTCCGCAAAGCGGGTATCGAGGTCTGCGACGAGACGTTCCATTGCTACGGCGAGTTCAAAGGACTGCAAGTGGGACACCCCGATGAGACGGATTTGGAAGATGCGGCGAAGTGGGCGGGACGGCAGTTAACAATTAACAATTAACAGTTAACAGTTGGGGACGGGGGTTACGGAGACGAGGGCAAACCCCTGCCGTCTGCGGACGGCACCCCCTTTCCGAAAGGGGGCAGGGTTTGGACGGGGGTTGCGGCTTGCGTCGGGTACACGGTTGTAGGGGCGATTACCTGTGCCCCGAGGGGTATCAGTCGCCCGTCGTGGTTGTTCGCACCATATCAGGGCGACCACACAGGGTCGCCCCTACACAAACCGTGAGACGTGCGCGGGAACCGAGACCCTGACGCGCGTCAATGTGCGGCAGTTAAACGAGCCGCTTGTCTTTGCTTCGCTTTGAATGACATTTTGGTTACAATATAAATACGCAAAAAAATAACAGAAAGTAGGCGAATCTATGTCCGATCAAACTAACTACGGCAGCGCGCCCGCTCGGTGGCCGTACCCCGTTCGGTACGAGGTTGAGAACCGCGTTGAGACGGACGTGCTGATCATTGGCGCGGGTGTCGCGGGTGCCATGGCGGGGCTTAGGGCGGCGCGGCGCGGCGTGAAAGTCGCGGTCGTCGACAAGTCGCCCGTCGACATCAGCGGCAGCGGCGGCAGCGGTCTTGACCACTATCTCGACTGCTTCTCGAACCCCGATTGCGCGATCACGCCCGAGGAGGTAATGGACTTGCCGTCCGAGGAGAACTACTTCCTGCCGCGGCGCGACCACCGCTCGTACATACACATGAAGGGTTCGTGGGAGAACCTGCTCGAAATGGAAAAACTCGGGCTGCACTTCCGCGATGAGGAGGACGAGTTCGCGGGCGCACCGTTCCGCGACGAGAAAACGAAAATCATGTACGCGTACGACTATAAAACGAAGTCGTCAATCCGTCTGCGCGGCGGCGCGGCACTCAAAAAGCACATGCGGAGCGGTATCGCCGCCGAGCCGAACGCGTCGCTGTACGAGCGCGTGATGATAACGTCGTTGCTCACCGAGGACGGCAAACAGGGCGCGCGCATCGTCGGCGCGACGGGGCTGAACGAGGAGACGGGCGAGTTTTACGTGTTCCACGCGAAGTGCGTGATCATCAGCACGGCGGGCGTGTCCATGCAGGGTACGCAGACGTGGACGTTCAACTCCGAGATGTTCGCGAACGGGTACCGCGCCGACCCGCGCAACACGGGCGACGGCGTCGCCATGGCGTGGAACGCGGGCGCGGAACTGTACAGCGAGCAGTCGTTCGGGCAGACGATGATGACGGGACCGTTCGGCTGGCCGTGGTACGGTATCGGCAACCCCGACAACACGTGGCACCCGTGTACCATCGTCGACAACAAGGGTACGGTGATACCGTGGATCGACTCGCAGGGCAACCCGATTTCCACAATCGAGGAGCGCACGCTGCCCGCGCCGAACGAACGGTATATGAGCATGAACCGCCCCACGCCGAATATCGACCCCGAACTGATCCGCAACGGCACCTACGAACTGCCGCTGTGGGCTGACCTCTCGTCCCTGCCCGAGCACGAGCGGCGCGGGATATGGGGCTTGATGGTCGGCAACGAGGGACGGACGCGCTACGCGATCTACGACTACTACAATAAGGCGGGCTTCAACCCCGACACCGACATGCTGATGTGTCCGATCATGACACCCGAAAATTTCGGCAACCGCTGGAAAGACTGGTTCCAAGGCGAACCCGACAACAACAAGTTCTGGAAAGCAGATACCCTGAAAGGTATCGCGACGGACTGGAACCAGATGTCGAACGTCGAGGGCCTGTTCGCGTCGGGTTCCGAGTCGGGGCAGGGCGGCGCGGTGGCGGGTTCGTCAGGCGGTTACGCGGGCAACCGCGCGGCTGAGTACGCGCTGAAAACGACGCACGGACGCATCAGCGAATCGCAGGTGGCGGCTGAAAAAGCGCGCGTGTACGCCCCCGTGAACCGCGCCGAGGAAGCGTCGGCGACGGTGAGCTGGAAAGAACTGTGGATGGGCATGAACCGCGTCATGCAGCAGGATTGCGGCGAGTTCCGCTCCGTCGCGCTCTGCAATCACGGGCTGATGTGGCTCGACAGCATCAAAAAGCACGAGATGCAGCTCACCTACGCGCGCAATCCGCACGAACTCGCGCGCGTCCTCGAAGCTGAGAGCCGCGTCACCGTCGCGGAGGTCTATCTGCACCTCTGTCTCGCGGGTTTTCAGACGGAAGCGGAGCATGTCGCCGCCGACAAGCTGATGTTCGCGAAGCTCATCGACGGCGAGCTGATTCGCACGTACAAGGACGACGGGTGGTGGCTCAAACCGCCGTACGCGCCGACGTATTTGGAGAATTATGAGAAATGCCGCGCGCTCGAACTCGAAAAGGAGGTAAAGTAACATGGCGGAAGCATATCTGGTGCCGAATCCCATCGCGCCGAACCAAACCGTGTCGATCGACGCGGAAAAGTGTATCGGTTGCAACGAATGTACGCGGCACTGCCGCACGCAGACAATCATGCCGAACCCCGAAGCGGGCGCATCGCCGATCGTCATCTACCCCGATGAGTGTTGGTTCTGCGGCTGCTGCATCGACGCGTGTCCGAAAGGCGCGATAACGATGCACTACCCGATAAACCAGCGCGTGTTCTTCAAGCGCAAAGAGAGCGGCGAGGTGTACCGCATAGGCGGTCCCGACGCGCCCCCGCAGACGTATTTCAAGCCACCAGTTGGATAATTAACAGTTAACAATTAACAGTTAACACGTCGTCCGCAGACGACGTACAAAGCGCAACCGCGCCGCAGCGCGGCACTTAGCGCGGAGTAGTTTCGGGAGTTGGACGGGGGTTGCGAGGAGACGGGGAACAAACCCCCGCCGTCTGCGGACGGCACCCCCTTTCCGAAAGGGGGCTGGGACGTTTGGACGTTGGACGTTTGGACGTTGGACGTTTGGACGTGAGACGGGCGATTGATAATCGCCCCTACGTCTCACCGCCCGACGCCCCGTTATCCAACGTCCCCGCAACCCTCGTCCAACCCCGCCCCCTTTCGAAAAGGGGGTGCCGCTCGCAAGCGGCGGGGGTTTGTCCCCCGTCCTGCCCTCGTCCGTCGTCCCCCGCAACCCCCGTCCCACGTTCTAACCTCTAACCTCTCACATCTAACCTCTTATTAAAAGGAGCCTATCATGACACCGAAAGAAAATTATCTGCGTATGCTTCGTCATGAGCCGTACGAGTTTGTGCCGAGCATGATGGAGCCGTACATGGCGGGCGTGACGGACGAGTTGCTCACGCCGCAAGCCGCGCCGAACGGTCCGATTGTCACGGGGCTCGGCGTGACCTACGTCGGCAGCCCCGAGAACGGGTTCGGCGCGATGCCGAAGCCCGGGAGCGTCGTGTTGGAGGACATCACGAAGTGGCGCGATATCGTGAAACTGCCCGATCTGTCGGGGCGCGACAAGGAGGCGTACTACAAGGCGCGCTCCGCGAACATCGACCGCTCGCAGGTCGCGGTCGTGACCGACGGCGGCGACTATTTCCTCACGCTCGTCGCGCTCATGGGGTTCGAGGGCGCGATGCTCGCGATGTACGAGGAGCCTGACGAGGTTATCGCGCTGCTGACGCACATCTCGACGTTCTACGTCGAGGTGACGAAGGACATCTTTCACTACGTGAAGCCCGACGTCTACATACTGATGGACGACGATGCGTCGTACCGCGCACCGTTCTTCTCACTCGACGCGTACCGCACGTTCTTCAAGCCGTTCCACAAGCTGCATTGCGACATCGCGCGCGAAAACGGCGCGTTCGTCAACCGCCACGACTGCGGCAAGTCGGAGCAGTTCATCGACGATTGGCTCGAAATCGGCGTGCGCGAGTGGAACCCCGTGCAGATAACGAACGACTGCAAGGCAATCAAGCAAAAATACTGCGGCAAACTCGTGCTGTCGGGCTGTTGGGACAGTCAGGGCGAACTCAGCACCGCGCACGTCGACAAGCAGAAGTTGACCGACGCGCTCGTAGAATACGTCGATACGTACGCGGCGGGCGGCGATTTCACGTTTTCCGCGATGGGCGGCGGCATGGGAGACAACTCACCCGAAGCGGCCGAGCGGCGCGATTTAGTGCGCGATTTCTTCTTCGATTACGCGCGTGGCAAGGTCGGATAAGACTTTTTCGACGCAAAAAAGCGGTTGAACTTTCCTCTCCGATGGTGTATGATAGACATAACAGACGATACGCCAATCAATCTTTGATTAAGGAGAATTTGTGATGTATAACTTCAAACCGATAACCGAGCGTATGCAGCTTATGCACGACCTGATCCGCAACCGCGTGATACAGACCGACGCGGAGACGGCGATGATAACGACGCGCTGTTTTCAGCAGAACGAGAATCTGATCCCGATGTTGCGCCGCGCGACGGTGCTCAAAGCGATATGCGAGGAGATGACCGTGCGCGTCGAGGATTTTGAGATGATCGTCGGCAATTCGAGCAAGAATTTCTGCGGCACTGGCTCGTTCCCCGACTGGGGCGGCGCGGACACGGCACCGAACGTCGTCGAGCACGGCGGCTGGACGATACGCGAGGACGGACTGTACCACAACCCCGACGACGAGGAGATGCGCATGTCCATCGCGCCCGAGGACGTCGAGGCGTTCAAGTCCATCGCGCCGTACTGGAACGGCAGATCGTACAACGATATCGCCGCCGCGTGGCAGCCGCAGGGGTACGACGAGTTGTGCCGCATGAACGTGTCCGCGACGAAGGTCGGCGCGCCGCTGCTCATGATGCCCGCAGGTCATTTGACGCCCGGGTTCAAGAAAATCACCGACGTGGGTTACGGCGAGATTCGCCGTCAGGCACAGGCGTGGCTCGACGGTCACGTAAACAACCTCATGGGCGACGATGCGGAGAAGAGCATTTTCTACACCGCTATCGTGATCTCGTGCGACGCTGCCTCGACGCTGCTGAAACGCTACGGCGCGAAGTGCGCGGAAAAGGCGTTGTCCTGCGCGGACGCCGCGCGAAAAGCGGAGCTTGAATCCATGTCCGACAGTCTGTACTGGATATCAGAGAACCCGTGCCGCACGTTCCGCGACGCGTGTCAGGCGGCGATCACGTACCAGTACATTCTGCGGCTGAGCTTTATCGGCGATATCGGCTCGTTCGGGCGGTTCGACCAGTACACGTGGAAATACCTCAAAAAAGACTTGGCAGAGGGGCGTTTGACCGAGACGGACGCGCAGGAGATCGTCGACTGCTTCTTCATGAAGATCAACTCGATGTACGGCGGCGGCATGGGCGGCGGCGACCTCATAAAGATCATCGGCATCGGCAACACGTACCTGCACACGACGATAGGCGGCGTTGACCCGCAGACGGGCGAGGACGCGAGCAATCCCGTCACATACATGGTGCTGGAAAGTCTCGCGCGGCTCAGTCTGCACGATCCGACCATTTCCCTGCGCGTCAACAAGGGTACGCCCGACGATCTGTGGGCGTTGGCACTTGAAACATCAACGAAAGTCGGCGGTCTGCCGCTGTTCCAGAACGACGACGTGATTATTAAAGGCACGATGAAAGAACTCGGCTTTTCGCTCGAGGACGCGCGGGATTACGCGATAATCGGCTGTCAGGAGATCACGGGTTCGGGCAACGACTACTCGTCCGCGAACGGCGTCGCGCCACCCCACGCGTCGATTCATTACAGCGCGGTGCTGGTTACCGCGCTCAACAACGGCGTGAACCCGTTCAACGGCGAGCAGAGTTCGATTCAGACGGGGTATCTGTACGAGATGGACACGTTTGAGGACGTGCGCGCGGCGTGGCTGAAACTCGCGAAGTACTACCTCAAAGCGCAGGTCAGTCTCAACAACTACCTCGAATACCTCGTGCAGTACCACACGCCGCACCCGATGCTGTCGCTGTCCATGGACGGCTGCATGGAGTCGGGCAAGGACTGTACGCAGGGCGGCGCGAAGTACAACTCTTACGGCGGCACCGCGACAGGTCTCGCGACGGTCGCCGACTCGCTCACGACGATAAAGTACATGGTGTTCGACAAAAAACTCTGCACGGCGCGCGAGCTGTACGACGCGATAATGGCGAACTGGGACGGGTACGAGGTGCTGCGGCAACAGATTCTAAACGAGGTGCCGCATTTCGGCAACGCCGACGCGTACGCCGACGAGCAGATGGCGTGGGTCATCAACGCGTACTACGACGCGTGTCAGGAGTGCTATTCCTCGCGCACGAAGATTTTCAAGGCGGGGTTATACGGTGCCGCCGACCACGTGGGTCAGGGTTACACGACGTGGGCGACGCCGGACGGGCGGCTCGCGGGAACGCCGATTGCGGACGCGGCTTCACCCGCGCAGGGTCGCGACAACAACGGACCGACCGCCGTGTTCTCCTCGTCGCTGTGCTACGACCACTCGAAATTCATGGACGGCGTGTGTCTCAATATCCGCCTGCACCCGACCGCGCTCAGCCGCGACGACGGCATCGCGAAACTGCGCGACATGGTGCGCGCGTACATGGCGCAGGGCGGCGCGGAGACGCAGTTCAACGTAGTCTCGACGGAAGCGTTGCGGAAAGCGCAGGTGTCGCCCGAGCAGTACCAGAACTTGGTCGTGCGCATAGCGGGCTACTCGGCGTATTTCGTCGAACTGTCGCTCGACTGCCAGAACGATTTGATATCGAGACACGAGAATAATATTTGACGGTGATATAATAAGAGCGAGGGTTGCGGTAAAAACCGTAACCCTCGTCTTTAATTATAACTGCCACGGGGGCAAACCCCTGCCGACTGCGGTCGGCACCCCCTTTGCGAAAGGGGGTGCCGCTCGCAAGCGGCGGGGGTTTGCCCCGTCTCGCCCCTACGACCGCAAGACCTATCAAACGGCACGTACATATCACACGCAACATTTCGTAGGGGCGGTCATCGGCCGCCCGTCTGCCATGCGCAATTGCTCCACGGGCGACCAATGGTCGCCCCTACGACGGGTGCGGTACGTAATATGTTATGCGTTTCGCAACGCGTCGCGGTTTTGTGTGTAGGGGCGATTATCAATCGCCCGTCCCTCGTCCAAACGTCCAACGTCCAAACGTCCAACGTCCCTGCCTCCCTCTCCGAGGGAGGTGCCGTCCGCAGACGGCGGAGGGAGACCGCCACCTCGCAAAAACAAAACGATGGTTGCGGCAAAAAACCGCAACCATCGCCCTTAATGGTCAATTGTCCATTTTCAATTGTCAATTGGCAACTTCACCCTCAAATTCGCTATTTTCGGCTTTGCGGGTGAGTTCACGCCCAGTTTTCGCTCTACGAACTTCTGGATCACCACGAGCACCGAGATCAGCACGAGGTAGAACACCGCGAGAGCCGTATACGCCTCGATGTAGCGAAAATTGAGCGACGAGTACGACATCGCCATCTGCGTCATCTCGTTCACGACGATAACCGTGAGCAGCGAGGTGTCTTTCAGCGCGATGATGAACTGGTTGAACAGCGCGGGTATCACCGCGCGGAACGCGGGCGGTATCACGAGGTGGATCAGCACCTGAAAGTTCGTCATGCCGAGCGACGCGCCCGTCTCCTTCTGCCCCGCATCCACGCCCTGCAACGCACCGCGAATTATCTCGGCGATGAACGCGCCCGAGTTGATGGAGATCACGACGATGCCCGCAGTGGTGCTGCTGAGTTCGAGGAACGGCACGATCAGCGGCAGCACGTAATATATGTACAGTGCCTGCACCACAAGGGGTGTGCCGCGTATGAGCCATATATAGATGAACGCAATCGCGCGCGCAATGCGGCTTTTCGATTGCAGCGCGTACCCCGAAATACTGCCGATCACAAAGGCGAAAACGATGCCGAGAATCGCGATGAGTATCGTAAGGCGCAAGCCCGTAAACAGCATGGGCAGCAGCGTATGAATAAGCGCGGACATCGTTTCACCTCCTTAATCGTTATGTCGTTTCCCGTCCATCAATTGTCAACTGTCAATTGTCAATTGGAAGTTATCTGCACCATTTGTCGTACAGCCTGTCGAGCGTACCGTCTGCTTGCAACTCCGCCAACGCGGTTTTGAACTGGTCGGTGTACGCAAAGCCCTTTTTGAACGCGACGGCGTACGGGGATTGACCCTGATTGAACTCCTCGCCGACTATCTCCGCGTTCGTGTTCGGGTTCGTCTTGATGTAGAACGCGCAACCGGGACCGTCCTGTATAACAGCGTCAACCTTGTTCTGCTCCAACGACGCGTACGCGGTCGTGATAGCGTCATGCACCTCGACGATCGCGTCTTTCAGGTACTTGTCGGCATAGGCGTGCGAAGCCGTACCCTTTTCCACGGCGACTTTCTTGCCCGCGAGACTGTCAACGCCCGTGATGCCCGAGCTTGCGGTCTTGTTTATCATGACGGCGAGACCCGAATCGCAGTATGTATCGGAGAAGTCCATGACCTCCTTGCGCTCGTCCGTCACGCAGAGCGCGGCGGCGGCGAGGTCGAGCTTGCCCTGACCGACCGAGGTCGTCAGCGCGGAATACGTCATCGCCTGAATCCCGTCTCCGCTGATTGTGAAGCCGAGCTTTTCCTGCAACGCGGCGAACAGGTCGAGATCGTAGCCGATGAGCGTCTTGCCGTCGTCGGCGTAGTACGAGAACGGTCCGAAGAGACCCGAGGTGCCGATTTTCAGCGTGACACCCGTGAGCGGTTTCGCGTCACCGCTCGGCGACGCTGCGGGGTCATCGGTCTTGCCGCAGGCGGCGAGCATAAGCGCGGTGAGTACGATTGCGAGAATAAGCGCGAGACACCGTGACATTTGGGTATGCTTTTTCATTTTCAGGCTCCTTTTTATTTTGGATTATATATTCAAAGCGCAAACAATGCGCGAAAAGGCAGCGCACCTCCGTAACCCCCGTCCAAACCCCCGAAACTGTTAATTGTTAATTGTTAACTGTTAATTGCCCCGTCTTACAGCATTTTTTCCACAAACGCTCTTGCGCGCTCCGTGCGTGGATTGTCGAAAAACACGTCGGGCGCGTCGTCCTCGATGATTTTCCCGTCCGCCATAAAGAGTATGCGGTCGGCGACCTCGCGCGCAAACCCCATCTCGTGCGTCACGACGATCATCGTCATACCGTCGCGCGCGAGCTGCTTCATGACGTCCAGCACGTCGCTGACGAGTTCGGGATCGAGCGCGCTCGTGGGTTCGTCAAAGAGCATCAATTTCGGTTTCATCGCGAGCGAACGCGCGATTGCCACGCGCTGCTTTTGTCCGCCCGAGAGCGTCCCGGGCAGGCTGTGCGCCTTTTCGGCAAGCCCGACTTTTTCGAGTTCGCGCATCGCGAGTTGGCGCGCTTCGGGCTTTTTCATCTTCTTCACGATGACGGGCGCGAGCATCACGTTGTTGAGAACGGTTTTCAGCGGGAACAGATTGAACTGCTGAAACACCATGCCGACATCTTCGCGCAGTGAGCGGATATCGTAGCCGTGGGTCAGCGTATTTTTGCCGAAGCAGATGATCTCCCCGCTCTCGGGCATTTCCAGCCTGTTCAGGCAGCGCAAAAACGTACTTTTTCCCGCACCCGAGGGCCCCAGCACGCAAGTGACCTCGCCAATGCGGATCTCCGTCGAGACGTTATCCAGCACTTTCAGCGAATCAAACGATTTGCACAGATTGTTGACTTTCAGAAAAGCGGTCTCGCCGCCCACCTCATTCACCGCATACACCCCCTCCGAGAAACGCGTTGCACAATAAATGATATATTAACACGCAATTCGAGTTTTGTCAATCGGTTTTGACGGCAAGGTTACGGCAAGCGTTTGCTTTTTCCGCGTTCCAACCCCCGTCATTGCGAGCGCACGAAGCAATCCAGTCCCCGCACCCTCGTCCAATCCCGTATTTTGCGAGGGTTTGGACGGAGAAACGGGGGTTCTGGATTGCTTCGCGCGGCTCGCAATGACGAGGGGCTATGTTTGCGAAAAGTAAATACATCAACCCCCCCACCCCCACATCGTTAATTGGCAATTGACAAGGCGCGGGAATGTGTGATACTATATAGGGACGATTATGCGCGCAACTATGCGTGTGCGCGGCGGTGTCGACCTCGCGGGACGTCGCACGCCGTACAACCTCACCTCGGAAGGAACATTATGCCGATTAAAATCCCCAACAGCCTGCCTGCGGCGCAGGTGCTTGAAAATGAAAACATCTTTGTGATGACGGAGACGCGCGCGCTGTCGCAGGACATTCGCCCGCTGAAACTGCTGATTCTGAACCTCATGCCGACGAAGATTGAGACGGAGACGCAACTCCTGCGCAAACTCTCGAACACGCCGTTGCAGATCGAGCCCGAGTTCATCGAGATGGCGTCGCACACGTCGAAAAACACACAGCGCAGTCACCTTGAAACGTTCTACACGACGCACGACAAGGTCGCGCACCGCCGATACGACGGCATGATCATCACGGGCGCGCCCGTCGAGCTGCTCGATTTCGAGGACGTGGACTACTGGGACGAGCTGTGCGGCATC
>JAISJJ010000053.1 GCA_031261585.1 Oscillospiraceae bacterium | reverse complement strand
GCGGCGTTACTTTCTGTCGAGAGAAAGTAACCAAAGCTCGTTGGAGGGAACGCACCGCGCCCTTCTCGCTTCCGTGAGACGCGAGAACGGCAGCGGCGGCGAGGGTGGGCAAAAACCGCGACTTCCTTATAACCGAGGACGGCAGAATTGCGTGATTCGGGGCGAATCACTCCAAAACCGACAGGCGTTGCTTCGCTTAGGCGAGACAAATGCGTCACGTCACATCAACACACCCTGCGGTTCGTTTTGCTGCCGCACATTGGTGCGCGTCAGGGTCTTGGTTCTCGCGAGGTCGCTGCTGGACTTGGAAAAGGCTATGCACGCCGCACATTGGTGCGCGTCAGGGTCTTTGTTCTCGCTCCTGCGTCCAACCTTGCACCATCTTGCGTAGGGGACGCCGCCCTCGGCGTCCTGTATTTTGGGTCTGTGCGTTATCGGGGACGGGACGCCGAGGGCGGCGTCCCCTACAAACCCCCGTCCAACTCTGCCCCCTTTCGGAAAGGGGGGGTGCCGTCCGCAGACGGCGGGGGTTTGTCCCTCGTCCATATCTGATATCCGTTATCTGTTATCTGCCGTGTCTGCACACCGCTCAACTCGTGATTCGCGTTAATAATAAATCTGCGGTTTCGGGGATTATCCTCCCGAGACCCTTTTTTGTTGCCGCGCGTTGATTTCAACAATAACTTATAAAATATCGAAACTTTTCGCTTGACATCGCGCGGTTCGTGTGGTATCATACATAACACATTAATTAAGTATGTTATATAAGGATTACAAACCGACGTTCACGCGGCGTCAAAGTTCAGGCGCGCAAAATCGAGTTAACTGACGTTAACATAAAAGAATGAAAAAGGAGCAACAACCGTGAAAAAATCCCGATTTCTCACAGGCGCGGTCGCGCTGATTATCGCGCTCTCCGCAGTTCTCACCTCGTGCGGCAAGACAGGCGACACGACGACATCGCCGACCCCGACACCGACGGCACCGACCTCCGACAACGCGAACGACACGGGGTACAAGTACGGCAAGATCCAGATCAACGGCAAGTCAGGCGCGCTGTGCGGCGCACCCGTATACATAGCTTTTGAAAAGGGTTTCTTCGCGGAAGCGGGCTTTGACGTTGAGCTGATCTCCGCCGACACGGAGACGCGCAAGATCGGTCTTAACACGGGCGATATCCCCGTCGTCAACGGCGACTTCCAGTACTTCCCGTCCATCGAGAACGGCATCGGCGCGAAAGTCGTCGACGGGCTGCACGTCGGCTGCATCAAGATTCTCGTCCCCCCCGGTTCGCCGATCAAGTCCGTTCAGGATTTGAAAGGCAAGACCATCGCGGTTGACGAGATCGGCGGCACACCCGATCAGGTCACGCGTCTGTGGCTCGCGAACAACGGCATCACCGCGCTGAACAACGCCGAGGTGACGATTGTCGCGTTCGGTTCGGGCGACGCTGAGGTTCTCGCGGCGCAGAACGGCGAAGTCGACGCGATCGCTCTGTGGGATCCGTACGGCACGCTCGCCGAGAAGAACGACGGATTCACCGTGCTGTTCGACCTCGCGACCGAGCCCGGTTTCGCGGGACGCTATTGCTGCTTCCTGTACGCCTCCGAGAAGTGGGTCAACGAGAAGCCCGAGCAGGTTCAGGCACTCGTGAGCGCGTTCAACAAGGCGCAGGAGTGGATCGCCGCGAACCCCGAGGAGGCGGTCAACATCATCATCGACAGCAAATATTCGAGCATCACAGACAAAGCTCTCGCCACCGAACTCGTGAAGAGCTACCAGTTCCCCGCGTCGCATGACCACGCGCACCCGCTCGGCAACGTCAAGGACGATGTGCTGTACTTCACGCAGGCACTCATCGACGCGGGTCTGTTGCAGACGACAAACGCGCAGGAATTTGCCGACTACGTGTACTACAATCCGTTCGCATAAGTAAATTTCGCAAACCGATACGGTTCCCCAATAGGCAACTATTGGGGAACTGCTGTCGGAATTGACAGTTGACAGTTGACAATTGACAGTTGACAGTTGACGAGGGCTTGGACGGGGACGGGGACGGGGGGCAAACCCCCGCCGCTTGCGAGCGGCACCCCGTGCAGAGGTTAGAGGTTAGTATTGAGAGGTTAGAGCGGGGAACGTTGGACGAGGGACGGGGGTCTCCCTCCGCCGTCTGCGGACGGCACCTCCCTCTGAGAGGGAGGCTTTTTGGGAACGCGCCGCCCAAGCCTCCCTCATAGAGGGAGGTGCCGCCGAATGGCGGCGGTGGGAGTCCCCGTAAACCACGTCCAAGCCCACGTCCCCGCTCTAATCTCCAACCTCTAACATCTAACCTCTTACATGGGGTGCCGTCCGCAGACGGCGGGGGCTTGTCCCCGTCCTTTGTCCCCCGTCCTATAAATTACATCATTGAGAGGGTGCGTATGAGCGTATCTAACCAAAAAGCTGATTCCAAAAAGAGGTTCGTGCTGTATCTGTGCGTCACTCTCATCGGATTTGTCGCGGCGGAGGTGATGTCGTTCGCGCTGCCGAACACGCAGGGCTTAAAGCTCAAAATCAACCCGCATGTCGCGGACGATCTCGCGTATCGTGTCGCGCTCGCGGGGCTGTTTTTGCTGTATCTCGGCATCGGCATATTCTCGGCGTTTCGGCGTGACAGACGCGAGAAATTCATCAAGCGCGCGCCGTTCAGGCTCGCAATCGGGCTGCTGCTGCTGACGTGGGATCTGCTCGCGTCGAAGTTGGACATTCTGCACCTGCCGTTTTTCCCCGGTCCGTCGTCCGTCGTGAACGTGCTGCGCGAGGAGCCGCTGTATCTGCTGTTGCAGACGGGGTTCTCGATTCGGCTGTTCTTCGCGGGGTTCCTGTCGGGCGTTGTTCTCGGCGTGGGAACGGGTATTCTCATCGGGTGGTTCGCTCGGGCGAAGTACTGGGTTATGCCCGTTTTGAAGATCACGGGCGTGATACCCGCCGTCGCGTGGATGCCTATCGCGCTGTCCGTATTCCACAAGGGGTTTTACGCGGGGACGTTTCTCGTGTCTATGTGCGGGTGGTTCCCGATCGCGTTTATGACCGCGCAGGGTATGGCGAATACGCAAAAAACGTACTTCGAGGTCGCGAAAACGCTCGGCGCGAAGACACCGTATCTGTTATTCCGCGTCGCCCTGCCGAACGCGCTGCCGAATATCTTCACGGGTATCACGACCGCGAACGGGCTGGCGTTCACGATGCTCGTCGTGTCCGAGATGATGGGCGCGAAAGGCGGCTTGGGGTACTATATAACGCTCGCGCGGCAGGTGTCGAACTACTACAAAATCTACGCCGCGATCATCATCATGGCGGTGCTGTTCTCGCTGATTTTGAAACTCGTGAACTTCATTCGCGGACGCGTACTGATCTGGCAGAGGGGGCTTATCAATGAGTAATCTGTTGCTCTCAATCGAGCACGTGAGCCGTACGTACATCGACTCAAACGACAACCGCGTCGACGCGCTCGCCGACGTGAGCCTGACCGTGGACGACGGCGAGTTCGTCTCGATCATCGGACCGTCGGGTTGCGGCAAGACGACGCTGTTACGGCTCATCGCGGGTCTCGACACGCCGCAGTCGGGTACGCTGACGCTGTCGGGCGAGCCGATAACCGAGCCCGACCCGAATCGCGGGTATGTGTTCCAGCAGGGCAGTCTGTTCCCGTGGCTGACGGTGGAGAAGAACATCGCGTCGGGGCTGAAAGCGCGCGGCGTGTACGCCGAGGAGAAACATCACGTCGCGGAGTACATCGAGCTGATCGGGCTGACGGGGTTCGAGAAATCATACCCGCACCAGATATCGGGCGGCATGGCTCAGCGCGTCTCCATCGCGCGCGCGCTGATAAACCGACCCGCCGCGCTGCTGCTCGACGAGCCGATGGGCGCGCTCGACTCGTTCACGCGCGCGGATTTGCAGGACAAATTGCTCGAACTGTGGAGCCGCGACAGGACGACGATGGTTCTCGTGACGCACGACGTCGACGAGGCGTTGTACCTCAGCGACCGCATCGTGATCATGACGCCGCGACCGGGCAAGATCAGCGAGATACTGACCATCGAGCTACCGCGTCCGCGCCAACGCAGCGAAGCGGAGTTTTTGGCTCTGCGCGGCAAGATTCTGCAAAAACTGCACCTCGCCAGCGCAAGGGTGGAGCCTGAGTACGCAATATGACGGACAATTAACAGTTGACAATTGACAGTTGACAGTTAGGACGGGGGTTGCGGAGACGGGGGAACAAACCCCCGCCGTCTGCGGACGGCACCCCCTTTCCGAAAGGGGGCGGGGTTGGACGTGGGTTACGGGGACTTCCACCGCCGCCTTTCGGCGGCACCTCCCTCTATGAGGGAGGCTTGGACGGTGCGTTCCAAAAAAGCCTCACTCTCAGAGGGAGGTGCCGTCCGCAGACGGCGGAGGGAGTCCCCGTCCAACGTCCCTCGTCCCAGCCCCCTTTCGGAAAGGGGGTGCCGCTCGCAAGCGGCGGGGGTTTGCCCCCGTCCAATGTGTTGCGGCGAAAGTTGCGTTGGTTTGCGCGCTGTGATATAATTATGGGGAGATTGAACATGGGCGGGAGGACACACCGCGTTGCGCTGTCTACTATTGACGGAGACGTGGTTCATCTGCATTTCGGGCGCACGGAGCGGTTCCACATCGTCGACCTCGACGACGAGGACTACCGCGTCGTCGAAGCGCGCGACGTTGACCCCGCGTGCCGCGACGGTTCGCACATGGCGGGCGCGTTCGAGGCGGTGTGGCGCGTGATTGACGACTGCGAGGCGGTCGTCGTGGGCAAGATCGGCGGACCCGCGTCGGCGTTTTTGATCGACAAGGGCGTGCGCGTGTTCGAGTCGGTGGGCAAGGTGGACGAGATTCTCGGCAAGATCATCGAGGACAAATTGTTGGATAATGAGGGGCAGGCATGAGCATTTCACTGCGCGAGGTCAAGACGCAACACCCGTGTTTCGCGACGGGCGCGCCGAACAACAAGGGGCGGATTCATCTGCCCGTCAGCCCCGGGTGCAATATCGCGTGTAAATTCTGCGAGCGGTCGATCAACACGACGGAGCAACGCCCCGGTGTGACCGCGAACATCATCACGCCGAGCGAAGCCGTCGACATCGTGCGGCGGTCTGTCGCGCTGTCGCCCGACATCACCGTTGCGGGTATCGCGGGACCCGGTGACACGCTCGCGACACCGTTCGCGCTCGACACGTTCCGTCTGATAGGCGCGGAGTTCCCGACGCTGCTGAAATGTATGAGTACGAACGGGTTGTTGCTGCCCGAGAACGCCGACGCGCTGATTGATATCGGCATCGACACGCTGACGGTCACGGTCAACGCCGTCGACCCCGCGATTCTCGCGCAGTTGAACGGGCGGATCACGTACCACGGGCGCGTGTACGAGGGTATCGAGGCCGCCGAGATTCTGATTCGCAACCAGCTTGACGGCATACGCGCGGTCACGGCGGCGGGCATGATCGTCAAGGTGAACACGGTCCTCGTACCCGAGATCAACGGCGGTCACATCGGCGAGATCGCGCGCGCCGTAGCGGACGCGGGCGCGTCGCTGTACAACATCATCCCGCTGATACCGCAACACGAACTGGCGAACCGCGCCGTGCCGACGTGCGACGAGATTGACGGCGCGCGCACGGACGCGGAGCGGCACATAACGGTGTTTCGGCACTGCCAACACTGCCGCGCCGACGCAATCGGCGTCCCAGGCGGCGAGGATTTAGGCGCGCGCGTGTACGGCGAGCGGCGGGTTGATGTGGGGGATACGTTCTCGCACGGATGAGGGTGTGTTGGATATGTTACAGGGGCGGTCGATGACCGCCCCTGTTTTTGTGGGTGTTGCGGGTACCGCGATATGTTATGGTACGGCGTAGGGGCGACCATTGGTCGCCCGTGGAGCAATTGCAGGGCAGACGGGCGGCCGATGACCGCCCCTACGGGTGGCGCGGAACGATACATATTGCGGGTTACCGTAAACGTAACGGTTTAGCGTAGGGCGCGACCACTGGGCGCGCCGTTGAGCCGACATTTGCGCGCAATTGTAGGGCAGACGGTGCGCCCAGTGGTCGCACCCTACGTGTTGTGCGCAACGATACATTCCGCGTGTAACGCTACGTATACCGTCACGCGAACTGCGCGCTAATTCAACTTGTGCGGGGAAAAATATCCCGAAACGCGCTATTGCGCGGCGGCGCGCGGCGTGTTATCATCGTATCGAAAGGCGGGTGACGTAAATGGGCATCTCCATCTCCGAGAATCTGAAAAAATTGCGGCGCGGGCGCGATCTGACGCAGGAGGGGCTTGCGGATATCCTCGGCGTGTCCGCGCAGTCGATATCCAAATGGGAACGCGGCGACAATTTTCCCGATATCACGCTGCTGCCGGGCATCGCGAACTTCTTTGATGTGACGGTGGACGATCTCTTGGGCATGGCGGCGATACGCGACGCGAAACGTGTTGAGGAGGTTGCGGCGCGGCGCGCCGAACTGGTTGCGGAGGGCAAGTCTGCCGAAGCCCACGAGCTTGTGCGCGATTTGGCGCGGGAAATGCCGAACAACCACGAGGTGCAGATGATGTACGCGCAGACCATTGATTTGAACGGTATCGTGACGGAAACCCGCGAGGAGTTCACCGCGCGGCGGCAGAACGCACTCGCGATTTACCAACGCGTTCTCGACGGCAGCACCGACGACGCGATACGCAGCCGCGCGAACGCCGCCGCCGCGAATGTGTGCGTTTCGATCGGCGACCTCGACGGTGCGTATGAGTACGCGGACAAGCTGCCGTCGCTGAGCGAGTGCCGCGAAATACTTCGGTTGCGCATCACCCAACTCGCGGCATCGCGCGCAATGCCGCAGGCGGATATGAGTTTTAAGTGGTATCTCGACGCGGTTGACGCGGCGGGTGTCGACATAACCGACGCGCGGGCGGTGGATGCGTGGACTGAGGAAAACCGCGAGTTGATACGGACGTTACAGGTGCAGCAACTGAGCCGCGAACCCGTCGATCCCGTGGCAGCGCAAAAGTACTCCGACGAACTGCGCGAGACGTTCCGCACGATTCTGTTCGCCGCGCAAGACGCATTGCGCTCGCTGAGCAGTTTCAAGAGACGGTACGGCGCGGAGGATAAGGGCGAAAACATCGAGCTGTTAAAGCTCGAAATTCCGCTTCAAGAGCTGATTGCGTGGTGTTTTTCGGCTGATAGCCCCGCCATGCACGAGAACGCGTATCACAATCTCGCGATTGAGTACATGGAGGTCGACCGCGATATCGCGCTCGACTACGCCGTCAAGGCGGTCGATTGCGCGGCGCTCACCCGCGACGCGCGGGCGTTCGGCACGAGTTATGAGATCGGCGAGGACGGCAAGTTGGAGCAGGTGCCGTGGGAGGGGACGGCGGGTGAGGCGTCACTCGGCGCGTATGAGAGCGACGTGATGCTCGACCCGATACGCGACAGACCCGAGTTCGTCGCGGCGATGGCGAGACTGCGCGGCGAGGGGTAAGTTCCACTCGGTTCCCTCCGCTTTCTCGTATACGCGCCGTCTATCCGTTCTGTTCAACCCATTCCTTAAACACGCTTAACATTTTTTCAAGTTTATATGGATCACCAAATCCCTCATAAATATCATTAACCACGCGACACACAATCCAATCATTGTCCCCGTTATCAATATTTATATTATCAAATATTTTGCCTTGTAACAGCGTGTCTGCTAAATCAATTCTGACAACCCACCCGGGGTTATCAAGTGTATCAATTTTTACTCCGTATAAATGCTCACGCTCGGAATCACAGGTTGACTGATACCATTCCTCGAGCCAATTTAATATGCTCATTTACTCGATCTCCTCCTGTTCCATAATCATACAGCGCGAATCACGGCAAAACGGTGCATAATAGGCGTAAATACCCGCGAAAGGGGTTGTCATGCGCCGAGTTGCCGCTGTGATTTGCGCTGTTTTCTTATTGTTCGCCGCTGTGCCGAGGGCGCGCGCCGCGTCGGGCGGTGCGGTCGAGTTGCCCGTGATCATGTACCACCATCTGCACAAGTCCGCGAGTCGGTGGGGCGATTTTATCGTGTCGCCCGAGGTGTTTGAGGGGGATTTGCGGTATCTGCGGGAGCGCGGATACCACGCGGTGTCGCTGCGTGAGCTTGACGCGTATCTCACGGGCGCGGGCGGCTTGCCCGAGAAGCCGATTCTCATCACGTTCGACGACGGGCAGGAGAGCTTTCTCGAATACGCCGTGCCGCTGCTCGAAACGTACGGCATGTGCGCGGTACTCGCGGTCGTCGGAGCGTACGCGGATCGCGACACGGGTACGGAGCACAACGTCGCGTACTCGTACCTGTCGTGGGATCAGCTCGCGGAGTTGGCGCGAAATCCGCGCGTCGAGCTGCAAAATCACAGCTACGACATGCACGATTTTTCGCCGCGCCACGGTTCGCGCATCAACCGCGGAGAGACGCGCACGCACTACGCCGATGCGTTCGGCGGCGACGCGTCGAAAAACGACCGATTGCTCGTCGAGCGCGCGGGCGTGGTGCCGCTCGGGTACGCGTGTCCGTTCGGGTACTACACCGAGGACACGCGCGAGGTGCTGCGCGATATCGGGTACCGCTTCGTGTTCACGTGCGAGAACAGGGTGAACCGATTGGAGCGCGGCGCGGAGGGTACGGTGCGGCTCGATAGATTCAACAGGAGCGCGAGGGTGGATCGCGGCGCGTTCTTCGCGAAGATTATGCCCAAGCCTTGACCGCGCGTATGCCGAATACGGCGGTCTGCTCGTTTGTCAGCGGATTTTCGGAGCCGAAACGCGTGTCGCTCACGCCGTTCGTGATACCCTGCGCGACGGCATAGCCGATGTACGCGTCAGCCCAGTCAGGAACGTCGGTGAAGCTGTGCGTCCCTTTGATTGTGTAGCCGAGAATGTTCACCGCGCCGCGCCCGAGCATCGTGACCATCTGCGCTCGGGTGAAAATGCCCGTGGTGCCGTACTTGCCGCCGCCGATGCCGTCCGTGATACCCGCGGCGTAGAGGAACGCCACGTAGTCGTCGTTCGTGTCGGAGAACGGCGTCGCGTCGAGCGTCCAGCCGTGTTCGAGGGCGATGATATCTTTCGTTTTGCCCGTCGCGGTCTCGAAAATTTCTGTGATAGCCTGTGCTGCGAGCAGGCGGTCTGTCGGTGCCGTCCAGTTGGTTGTGAACGCTTTGGGGACGATGTTCGCCGCGAGCGCGTCTATGAGTTCGGGGACCGCCCACGCGGACGCGCCGATAGTGTAATACGGCAGGGTCTCATAGGTGCCGACATTTGTCTCGATTATGGGTACTTTATCTGCTATGTACTCAATGTACCCACCTTCATAGTACACGCCATTGTTAATATATACATTCCTGTCAACCGAGTATACACCAAAATGGTCGCCGCTCTTAATTGTAAACATCTCATAGTCGCGGTTTTCCGTCGCGCGAACAATGACTATATCCTCACCTGTATCGGGTATTGTAATCGTGAAAGTCTTTCCCTCGTCAACAACGTAGTCCAACGCGCTGTCAGGCATGCCGCCGATTCCGCTGAACCCGTAGAGTGCGTTAAACGAGGCCATAATGTCAACAGCGGCAGCATTTCCCGCTAAAATGTAACCCGCGCCGTCAAAATAGGATTCAAAGGTGATGACGCGTTCGGTAGACACCTCCTCGGTACAGTATGCCACAATGGCGAAGTTCTGCTCGTTTTCAACATCCCTCAGTCCGAAATAGGCGTGACCGCTCAATGACGGCGGAATGGTTACAGTGAGAAGCTCGCCTTTCTCATGTCTGCCTTCAGAAGTAAATATGGTGTCAGTATCGCTGCTGTACGCCCCAACATAGTCCGCGCTGTGTTGTAAGATGAGGTGGACGACGCGCGTATCGTCGTCGGCGTTCGCGGGAAACATCGCAACAGCCGCGAGCAGCACGACCGCGAGGGTTACGGCGAGGATTCTGCGTAGTTTTTTCATTGCGTGTACCGTCCTTTTGATTGTTTTTTCCATAATATCACGCCGCGGGGAACAAGTCAATCAAATTATTACAAAAGAACGCGGGGGCGATTGCCCCCGCGTTCTTTCGCAGTTATGCCCAAGCCTTGACCGCGCGTATGCCGAATACGGCGGTTTGCTCGTTTGTCAGCGGGTTTTCGGAGCCGAAGCGCGTGTCGCTCACGCCGTTCGTGATACCCTGCGCGACGGCGTAGCCGATGTATGCGTCAGCCCAATCGGGAACGTCGGTGAAGCTGTGCGTCCCCTTGATTGTGTAGCCGAGAATGTTGACCGCACCGCGCCCGAGCATCGTGACCATCTGCGCGCGGGTGAAAATGCCCGTGGTGCCGTACTTGCCGCCGCCGATGCCGTCCGTGATACCCGCGGCGTAGAGGAACGCCACGTAGCCGTCGTTCGTGTCGGAGAACGGCGTCGCGTCAAGCGTCCAACCGTGTTCGAGGGCGATGATATCTTTGGTTTTGCCTGTTGCGGTCTCGAATATTTCTGTGATAGCCTGTGCTGCGAGCAGGCGGTCTGTCGGTGCCGTCCAGTTGGTTGTGAACGCTTTGGGGACGATGTTCGCCGCGAGCGCGTCTATGAGTTCGGGGACTGCCCACGCGGATGCGCCAATAGTGTAATACGGCAGGGTCTCATAGGTGCCGACGTTTGTCTCGATTATGGGTACTCGATCGGCAAAATATTCAATGTAGCCGTTCTCGAAGTACACGTTGTCGTTGACGTATTTGCGCCTGTCGACCGAGTATACGCCGAAATGATCGCCGCTTTCAATGGTAAATAGCTCGTAGTCGCGGTTTTCCGTCACGCGCAGAACGACGATATCCTCGCCGCTGTCGGGGATTGTGATTGTGAACGTCTTTCCGCTGTCAACAACGTAAAACAAACCGAACGAGGTACCGACTGCCGCGCTGAACCCGTAAAGCCCGTTGAACGAGGCGGTAACGGCGATTGCGTCAGCATTTCCCGCCACGATGTAACCCGCGCCCTCAAAGTGGGACTCAAAGGTGATGACGCGCTCGGTGGACGCGTCGTCGGGCAATGTCGCCGTGATCGCATAGTACTCCTCGTTGTCCGCAGCCCTAATCCCGAACCACTCGGTCGTTTGGGGTGCGGAGAGTTCGATATGCTCACCCTTTGCGCGCTCGCCCAACGCTGAAAAAATAAGATTCTCGTCGTAAATGTGTGCGCTGAGATAGTCGCCGTCCTGCTGTAAGATGAGGTGGACTACGCGCGTATCGTCGTCGGCGTTCGCGGGAAACACCGCAACAGCCGTGAGCAGCATGACCGCGAGGGTTGCGGCGAGGATTCTGCGTAGTTTTTTCATTGCGTGTACCGTCCTTTTGATTGTTTTTTCCATAATATCACACAGCGGGGTGTATGTCAAATTAAAATAGTAAAAGGGCGGGGTTACCGCATTTACTTTTTTCCGCGTTCCAACTCCCGTCATTGCGAGCGCACGAAGCAATCCAGTCCCCCGTAACCTCGTCCAAGCTCACGTTTTACGAGGGCTGGGACGGAGAAACGGGGTTCTGGATTGCTTCGCACGGCTCGCAATGACGAGTGAAAAAGTAAATGCGGTAGCCGTGAGTACAAGGGCGGGTTGATCCCGCCCTTGTTATTATAAGTTTCCGCACAAACTACGCTCGCAAAAGCCACGCTAACGCGTCGAAACTGTTTATCACGAGCGGGGCGAACAGAATCACGAGGACTAAGAACACGGTCACGCTCGTGAGTGTAAGGAGTATGCGCGTTCCCGCGTACTCCGAATAGTTGTCCTCGTTCGCGGATTTGCAAAACGCGATTGAAGATGCGCCGAACTCAATGAAAAACGCGATAATGTACCAGTACGCCACAACTATGAGACCGCTCGAAAACGATAAAAGCATTGCCAAAAAAGCTACGAGGAGCGGCGCGAGATACATGACGAGATAAGCGTAAAAATGCAGCGACTTGTATTTTTCCGCATGTGTGCAGCTGTAAAGTATCATTAATAAAAAAGACAGGCACAGAGCAACATATTTTACCCAAGAAGATGTCGAAAGAAGCATAAAACGCAACAAATTTTGCAGTCCGAGCAGTTCGGGGGTGATGCCGCGAGCATTGGTCAGCACGTGGTCGATATGCACATGTAAAAAGTACAGCGTCAGGGCGGCGAGCGGAATCCAGAACAAAATGCGGCGCAGGACGAACAGGAAAACCTTGCGTTTCCAGAGATTTTTCAGGTCGGCAATCTCATTGTTCAGACGCGAATCACCGCGATATATGCCCTGCGCTTCCATCGACAGCAGGTGACGATTTGCGTCTTTTATCTCCTTATCAACGCCGCGACCCCACAAATACGCGACAAAGGCGATTATAGCGGCGGCGACTACCTCCACAATTATAGCTTTGAAAAACTCCGACATTCCGCAAGGTTCCTCTCTCGCCGTTTTCGACAGTATAGCCTAAATTGCGGCAATAGTCAAGGCGGGGATTGAGAAAAAAAGACGTGCGATATGAGGACGGGGCGCGGCAAACCCCCGCCGCTTGCGAGCGGCACCC
>JAISJJ010000051.1 GCA_031261585.1 Oscillospiraceae bacterium | reverse complement strand
GCGGCGTTACTTTCTGTCGAGAGAAAGTAACCAAAGCTCGTTGGAGGGAACGCACCGCGCCCTTCTCGCTTCCGTGAGACGCGAGAACGGCAGCGGCGGCGATGGTGGGCAGAAACCGCTACTTCCTTTAACCGAGGACGGCAGTGTTTGCGGAGTTCCACGTTAGCATTTCCAAAGCCGACAGTTGTTGCGGTAAATCGGGTGCGTCACGTCACATTAAAAGACACTGCGGCTCGTTTCGCTGCCGCACGTTGGTGCGCGTCAAGGTCTTGGCTCTCACGCACGTTTCACGGTTTGTGTAGGGGCGACCCTATGTGGTCGCCCTGTTGGGCTATGCGAAATCCTTACGGGCGACCAATGGTCGCCCCTACGCGCATTATCCACCGCACCCCTCGTCCTACCCGCGTAACCGTTAACTGTTAATTGTTAATTGTTAACTGTTAACTGTCCCGTTCCTTGCTCAATAATTATAATCGCGAAATCACGAGACTATGCCAAAGAATCCGAGAATACGGTCAAGGATATTGCCCGAGCCGTCCGTCTCGGCTCCTGCGGGTATCTCCGCGTAGTCGGGTTTCGCGACGTTCTCCGTGTACGCGTGGTCGGCTACCATGTCGAGCTGCTCAATCGCTATGCGGCGCACCGTCGCCATGTCGAATACGCGCTCAAACTCCGCCGTCAGTTGCCGCTGTTCCTCGCGCAGGTCGTTGAGCTGTATCGTGAGACCCGCGTCCTTGCCGATGAGCTTGCCGTCGCCGCTGTAAACATTGAGATATCCGTTCAGCGCGGTCGCCTCCACCATGTACAGGCACTGCACCCATATAAACATCGCCGCCATCGCCGCGATCACCATGAACGCCACGACCGTGGGGTACGACACCTGTTCACGCACACGGCGGCGCGGTATGGCGACGGGTTGCGTTTCCTCCTGCGGTATCTCGATTTCGGGTACGTACTCGGGTACGCGCTCACGCTCACGCGGGAGTGCGCCGCCGTACGTTCCCGTCGCGGCGTAGCGGTACTCCTCACCGTAATATGTCACATTTTCTTGCGCCATTTCAGAATCTCCTTTGTTACAGCTTTTCAGCCACGCGCAGTTTCGCCGATCTCGCGCGCGGGTTTTGTTGTTGCTCTTCTTCGCTCGGGGTTATGGGCTTTTTCGTGATTACCCTCAGCGTCGGCACGAAGCCGCACACGCACGGGTAGTCTTTCGGACACGTGCAGCCGTCGGCGTACCCGCGAAAGCTCTCTTTGCACAAACGGTCTTCCAAACTATGGAATGAAATACATGCGATTCGCGCCCCGCGCTTCAACCGCTTCGGCGCGGCGGCGAGTAAACTCTCGATCTCGCCGAGTTCATTATTTACGGTTATGCGAAGTGATTGAAAGACCCGTTTTGCAGGGTGTTGCGCCTCCCGCAACGCCGCGTTCGGCACCGCGTGTTTGATGATGTCGACGAGTTCGTCGGTCGTCTCGATCGGCGTTTCGTCGCGGCGGCGCACTATCGCGGACGCTATGCGCGCGCTGTAACGCTCCTCGCCGTACTCAAAAAAGATGCGGCACAACTCCGATTCGCTCCACGCGTTCACGATCTCCCGCGCGGTCAGAGCCTGTCCGAGATCCATACGCATGTCCAAAGTTGACGATTGCGAGTACGAAAAGCCCCGCTCCCGCTCATCTATCTGCGGCGACGATATGCCGAAATCCGCGAGTATGCCGTCTGTCTCGCCGATACCGAGCTTGTCCAACAGCGCGCCGATATCGCCGAAGTTGCCGTGAACGAATGTAACAGCGTCCGCAAATTCGGACAACCGCTCGCGCGAACGCTCAATCGCCGTCTCGTCGCGGTCAATCGCTATGACCGTGCCGCCGCGCCGCGCAATCTCGGACGTGTGACCGCCGAGTCCGAGTGTGCAGTCGACGTAGACACCGCCGCGCCGCACGTTCAGCGCGTCCACCGATTCCCGCAGGAGGACGGAGACGTGCGACGGCTGTTGTCCGCTCATTCCTCCCAACCGATCTCGGCGAGCAAGTCGCCGATCTCGGCGAGGTTCTCATACGAGGTCTCCTCGACGTAGTGCGCCCTGTACAAATCGGGATTCCACAGTTCAATCGCGTCGCCCGTGCCGACCGCGTCCATCACGTCGCAGATATCGCGCAACTCGCGCAGATTCTCGGGTATCGTGACGCGCCCCTGTGGGTCGGGTGTCACGAGTTTCGAGTTCGCGGTTAACGTGCGTACGGCACGCGAACCTTTGCGATTTTTTATCAGCAATTTCACGTCGCGCTCGAGATCCTCCACCCTGCGGCAGACAAGGCACTCGTCGTGCGACAGCGACAGCGTTATGTAGAACGAATCGCCCAGCACGCGTCTCGCCTCGGCAGGTACGGTGAACTGCCCGTTCTTGCTGACCTTGATGTTTTCAAATCTGTGTGTGAGAAGCATGCAGAACCACCTCCTTGCCGTGTTTTTTAACTTAAATTTGCTTGAACTCACTAATTATCACTTATTATGCCACAGCTTTTGAGAAATTGCAAGCACTTTTTTTGATTGTTTGGAAAAAAATATTATCACGAGGGTTTTCTACAAGATAATGTGTATCCGATGTATGGTCAGACACAATAAGGCAAAAGGCGATAGTAACGGACGGAGAACAAACACCGCCGACTGCGGTCGGCACACCTTTCCGAAAGGGGGTAGAGTTGGACGAGGGTTGCGGATTGCGTCGGATAACGCACCGTAGGGGCGACCATTGGTCGCCCGTCGGGGTTTTTCGCACCACAACAGGGCGACCACGCAGGGTCGCCCCTACACAAACCAATACACGTGCGCGAGAACCATGACCCTGACGCGCACCAATGTGCGGCAGCGAAACGAACCGCGAGATGAATCGACAATCAATGGGATTCTTCGCTTCGCTCAGAATGACAGAGTAGTCGCAAGTCACGCGTATGAGATTCTTCGCTTCGCTCTGAATGACAGTGCTGTGCAAGGCGTGTAAATGCAGCCCGCGGCGCAAGCCGCGCGCTGCATTGCGCACAACCCTAAAATTCTTTGTAATTCCTGCTTGAAATTCTCGCATATCTGTGCTACAATCTGTTCAGTATTACAATGCGGCAAAAAATCTACATATTAAAGGAGAATCGCAATGGCATCATCGTACACGCATCTGTTCACGCCCATCAAGATCCGCGGCGTGGACTTCAAGAACCGCTTTATCCTCGCGCCCCCGTCTCCCAACCTCGCGGCACCCGACGGGAAAGTGACGCACCAGTTTGTCGATTGGTTCCGCATGTTCGCAAAGGGCGGCGCGTC
>JAISJJ010000050.1 GCA_031261585.1 Oscillospiraceae bacterium | reverse complement strand
AAGCAATCCAGTCCCCCGCAACCTCGTCCAATCCCGCGTTTTACGAGGGTTTGGACGAAGAAACGGGGTTCTGGATTGCTTCGCGCGGCTCGCAATGACGAGTGAAAAAGTAAATGCGGTAACCGTGACCTTGCGGTCGAAGTGTGTTGCGATTCGCCGTTGTTTATGGTATAATAGAACCGCTTAGTGAGCTTGCGAGCTTAGCGGCTCTTTATGCAAGAGCTTACTCGCACTTGGCGAGGAACGAGTTTAGTGCGAGTGCTATGGTATGATATCCGCACTTGGTTTTGAAACGTCGCCGCACCGAAAGGATCACCGCCCATGAACATACCCGAAATCCTCGCGTCCGAATTTCACCTCACCGCCGCGCAGGTCTCCGCGACCGTCGCGCTCATCGACGACGGCAACACGATACCGTTCATCGCGCGCTACCGCAAGGAGGCGACGGGCGGCATAGCCGACACCGTTCTGCGCGATCTGGACGAGCGGCTCACATATCTCAAAAACCTCGAATCACGCAAATCCGAGGTCTTACGGCTCATCGACGAGCAGGGCAAGCTCACGCCCGAACTCGCCGCCGATATCGAAAAAGCCGAGGTGTTGCAGCGCGTTGAGGACTTGTACAAGCCGTACAAACTCAAACGCGCCACCCGCGCGTCAAAGGCGCGTGAGCGCGGTTTGGAACCGCTCGCGGACACGATTTGTGCTCAATCGCTCACGCACGGCAGTGTCGCGGAACTCGCCGCGCCGTTCGTGAACGCTGAACTCGGCGTGGACAACACGGACGACGCAATCGCGGGCGCGTGCGACATCATCGCCGAGCGCGTCGCGGACGACGCGGATTTGACCGCCGCGCTCCGCAATCTCACGCGGTTGCGCGGCGTACTCGTGAGCGAAGCGGCGGACGTGGACGAGAAAACCGTGTACGATATGTACTACAAATACTCCGAGCCGCTCGCGAAAATCCCGAACCACCGCGTTCTCGCGATAAATCGCGGCGAGAACGAGAAAAAGCTGAAAGTCAAGGTGACGACCGACGCGGAATTTTTCAACGCGCGCATCGAGCGCGACGTGATCACGAATCCGCAGTCCATCTTTGCCGATCTGCTCCGCGCAACCGTCGCGGACAGCTACAAACGCCTGATCGCGCCGTCGCTCGAACGCGAGTTGCGCGCCGCGCTGACCGAGCGCGCCGAGACGGACGCGATAAAAATCTTCGCGAAGAACACCGAGAATCTGCTCATGACCCCGCCCGTGTCGAACGCGCGCGTCGTCGCGATTGACCCCGGGTTCCGCACAGGTTGCAAGGTCGCCGCGCTGTCCGAGACGGGTACGCTGCTCGATTACACGACGATATACCCCACCGCGCCGAAAAATGACGTTGCGGGAACGGAAAAGACCCTGCAAAAGCTCATCGAGAAGCACCAAATAAACGTGATCGTCATCGGCAACGGCACCGCGTCGCGTGAGACGGAGGAGGTCGTCGCGGCGTTTCTCGCGCGGCAGTTTCCCGACGTGCGGTACACGATTGTGAACGAGGCGGGTGCGTCGGTGTACTCCGCGTCGAAACTCGCGAGTGAGGAATACCCCGATCTCGACGTGACGACGCGCGGCGCGATGTCGCTCGGGCGCAGACTGCAAGACCCGCTCTCGGAACTCGTGAAAATCCCGCCGAAGAGTATCGGTGTCGGGCAGTATCAGCACGATTTGAATCAGGGACAACTCGAAAAATCGCTGACGGGCGTGGTCGAGAACTGCGTGAACCGCGTCGGTGTCGACCTCAACACCGCGTCGCCGTCGCTGCTGACGTACATAGCGGGCATCAACGCCGCCGTCGCGAAAAACATCGTGGCGTACCGCGAGGAAAACGGCGGTTTCACAGATCGCAGACAGCTCAAAAAGGTGCCGAAACTCGGCGACAAGGCGTACGGTCAATGCGCGGGTTTTCTGCGCGTGTCGGGCGGCAAGAATCCGCTCGACGCGACCTCGGTTCACCCCGAATCGTACGCGGCGGCGGCTGAACTGCTGAAACGCGTGGGCGCGGAGCTGACAAACGGCGGCGTGTCCGACATTGAGGAGCGTATCGGCGCGGATTTGCCCGCGTTGGCTGTTGACCTCGGCGTAGGTCTGCCGACGCTGCGTGACATCATCGCGGAGATCAAAAAACCCGCGCGCGACCCGCGTGAGGACGCTCCCGCCGTCGTGTTCAGCCGCGAAGTGCGCGACTTCAACGACCTCGCGGTCGGTATGGAACTGACGGGGACGGTGCGCAATGTCGTGGATTTCGGCGCGTTCGTCGATATCGGCGTGAAGCACGATGGGCTGGTGCATGTCTCGCGCATGAGCGATCATTTTGTGAAGCACCCGTCCGATGTCGCGTCCGTCGGCGACACGGTGAAAGTGTGGGTAGTGAGCCTCGACCGTGAGCGCGGCAAAGTCGGACTGAGCATGGTAAAAGGCGATTAGAGCAATGCGGGTTGAACACGTGTGCAGACCGCATGACAGTAAGTTGCGTGGTAGTGTCGTAGGGGCGACTATTAGTCGCCCGTCGGGGTTTTGCATAACCCAACAGGGCGACCACATGGCAGATAACAATTAACAATTAACAGTTAACAGATATGGACGGGGTTTGCGGGTTGAGCGAGAACCAAGACCTGCACACACGCCAATGTGCGGCAGCGAAACGAGCCGCATTGTCTTTTAACGTGACGTGACGCAGTCGTCTCGCCTTAGCGAAGCAGGAATTATTGGTTTGGGAGTGATTAGACGCAAATTCCGCATACACTGCCGTCCTCGGTTAAAGGAAGTCGCGGTTTTTGCCCACCCCCGCCGCCGCTGCCGTTCTCGCGTCTCACGGAAGCGAGAAGGGCGCGGTGCGTTCCCTCCAACGAGCTTTGGTTACTTTCTCTCGACAGAAAGTAACGCCGC
>JAISJJ010000049.1 GCA_031261585.1 Oscillospiraceae bacterium | reverse complement strand
TTCATTTGCGAGCGAACAGTTGCCGGGCCGTGAAAGGAGTTTGACATATGGACGGTGTCAACGAGATTCGCGGCGGATCCGTTCAGCGGACCTATACCGCAGAACAGATAGCCGAGATCCTTGGTGTGAGCGTCCGCAAGGCGTACAGCCTTTGCGAGACGACAAACGATTTCAAGGTAATTCGCCTGGGCAAGCGTTGCCTGAGAATCCACAAAGAGTCCTTTGACGAGTGGTTCAACAAGACAGGCGGCGCTTCCTAAATCACACCATAGGAAAGGAAGCATGATCATGGCAACATATAAGACGAGGGGGAATACCCACAACGTCATTTACCCCTATAAAACCGAAACCGGCGCGTACAAGCAGCAGTGGGAGTCCTACGAAACCGAGCTTGAGGCGGTGCAGCGCAAAGCGTACATTGACTACCTGCAGAAGGGCAAACGGTTTGACGAGCTGCTGAAAGTAGTCATGGAGTACAAGCGCAAACGCGCCATCGAGAGGTCAGAGCGTGAAATGGCCGAAAAAAGCGCCGGAACCCCGGAGCCTCCGGCACCGGCTGCCGAGGACAACACCTATAAGACCTACGCGGAGTTCGCGGAGAAGTGGCTGCCGTTTCACACACGCAAAAACCGGCTTTCGCCCAACACCTACGACAGCTACAGCGGAAACCTGAGAAACCACATTCTGCCGTACTTCGGAAACAGGGTCATGAGTACCATCACAGCCGAGGACATCGACAATTTTGTGGACTATCTGAGCAAGAAGCCCTGCCTTGACCGCAACCGTTACGGGCACGGAATGACGGCGGACACGCTTTCCTCCGCTTCGGTCAAGAAGTGCTACAACATCCTCAACGCGGGCTTCCCGGTGGCAAAAAAATGGCGTTACATCACCGAGATCCCCGCAACGACCGCGCCGGCTGAAAAAACACAGAAGCGCAAAGCATGGGATCCCGGTCAAGTGCAAAAAACACTTGACGGCATGAAAGAGGACAAGCTGATCCACTTGGCGGTACATCTCGCCTTCGTATGCTCCATGCGGGCCAGAGAAACCGCCGGTATCAGCGTCAAGACGCTCGATTTTCACGACAGGAGCATGTGGATTACCCAAGAGGTTCAGCGGGTGTCCGACGAGGCGCTGTCAAAGCTGCCAAGCCGGGAAATCCTACTTGTGTTTCCCAAGCAGGTTCCCGGGTCGAAAAGCAGTATGATCCTCAAGGGGCCGAAAACCGAGGGCAGCCATCGTAAGCAGTATCTCACCACGCCGCTTCTGAGAGAGATTCGTGAACGGCTCGATGAGATTAACCGCTGTAAGGAGTTCTTCGGTGAGGAATACCATGACTACGGCTTGCTCATCTGCCATCCGGACGGGCGGCCTGTGGATCCGAAATCCCTCGATAAATCTTTCAAGAAATGGCAGAGCAAATTGGGGATCGAGAGCCAGATTGAGTTTCAAGGGCTGCGCAAATCCGGTCAGATGCATAAGGTCCGGCTGACCAAGAACAATTATCAGCTTGTCGCGGAGAGCGGCGGCCAGTCGCCGGAAGTCCTCATGAGCAACTACAACGAGGCCCTGGATTCGGAGAAACGCACGTTGTCTCTGCTGGTGGAGACCAGTTTCTATCCGCAGGCGGCACAAGGCGCGCAACCGGCACAGCCGGCGGCCACCGATATGGAAACCGTTCTGCAGGCAATCCAAAGCAATCCGGAGTTTTCCAAGCAGTTGATGCAGTTATTGCTCGCCAATGCGGTCGGCGTCAGCCAGGGCGAACGGTTTTAGCTGTAGCTGGAATCTGTAGCAGAAAATCCGGGCAGAGAAAATTATGCAAAAAGGAGTTGAGAGTATACATTTTATGAGCGAAGCAAAAATTAGCTGGAAAGCAAAAATATTAGCAGCCTTCCTCACCGTCCAAAGTCGGGAAAGCCGCTAATATCAAGGTCTAATGGAGCTTCCGACGAGATTCGAACTCGTGACCTCGTCCTTACCAAGGACGCGCGCTGCCAACTGCGCCACGGAAGCAAGCAAATATTTATTCAGTTTTTATGCACCCGACTACATCCTTACCAAGGACGCGCTCTGCCGCCTGAGCTATAAGAGCGTAGCCACGGTATTATACACGGCGGCGCGGTATTTGTCAACACCGAATTTACACCGCAAGCCTTGACAAACGCGCAAATATGGGATAACATTAGACATCACAACAAACAGCACAATGCGAGGTCACATCATGCACATCAAAACCATACCCGTCGGGCAACTCGAAACCAACTGCTACGTCGTCGCCGACGAGACGACGCGCGAGTGCGCCGTCATCGACCCCGGCGCGGACTCGAACGCGATTCTCGACTACATCGAGTCGTCGAACCTCACCGTGCGCGCGATTTTCATCACGCACGCGCACTTCGACCACATCACCGCGCTGCCCGAGGTTGAGCGCGAGACGGGTGCGCCGATATACGTCAACGAGCGCGAGTTGGAGGGCGACAATCAGCGCGCGGAACTGAAACTGCGCTCGAACGACAATCTGCGTTTCTACGCGGACGGCGACGTTGTAACCGTCGGTTCGCTGAACTTCGAGGTGCTCGACACGCCGGGACACACGCTCGGCAGCGTGTGCCTGCGGTGCGGCGACGCGCTGTTCACGGGCGATACGCTGTTCCGCGACTCGTGCGGCAGGACGGACATCGGCGGCGACATGGACTTGATGCTCGACTCGCTGAAACGGCTCTCCGCGCTCGACGGCGACTACGAGGTGTTCCCCGGTCACGCCGAGGCAACGACGCTCGACAACGAGCGACGCTTCAACTACTACGTGCGCTACGCGAACGACGACCTGCCCGCCCTGCGCGACTGATGCGCGTCACGCTCGTCGGACACGACTACCGTTATGCGGTCGAGCAGATTCTGCTGCACACGTTTCCCGACCAAAAGCCTGAATTTACGGACGAAACCGCGTCATATACACCGTCTGACACGGCGCGCGCTGTCGTCAAATTGTCGCGCGGCGGCACGCGCACCACAGCGGTCACGACGCTGACACTCGGCGGCACAACATACCGTGCGAGTGCGGCGGCGTTATCGCAAGACCTGTCCGACGTGGAGCGCAGCCGCGCGGAACGGCGATTGATACAGCGTTCGTTCTTCCGCGCCGCGAAAAATGTGGGCAAGACCGACATACCGTGGGGCGCGGCGGCGGGCATACGTCCGAGTACGCTCGTGACGAAGATGCTCGCGCGCGGCGTGTCCGAAGCCGCCGCCGCACGGACGCTTGAACGCGAATATTTCGTGTCGCCCGAGCGCGTGTCGCTTGCAATCGACTGCGCTCGGGCGGAGTTCGACGCGCGGAAACTGCTGCAACCGCACGATATCGCGCTGTACGTCGGTATACCGTTCTGCCCGACGCGCTGCGCCTACTGCACGTTCGTATCGAACAGCGTCGAGCGGTCGATGGCGTTGATCCCGCCGTTTCTCGACTCGCTGCATCGTGAGATCGACGCACTCGCGGGTGCGATAGACGGCACGGGCGCGCGTGTCCGAACCGTCTACATCGGCGGCGGCACACCGACGACGCTCACGGCGGCACAGCTCGGCGAACTGCTCGCGCGGTTGAATGGGACGTTCGATTTGACGCACAATCTCGAATTTACCGTCGAGGCGGGTCGCCCCGACACGATTGACGCGGCGAAACTGCGCGTGATGCGCGATAACGGGGTGACACGCGTATCCGTGAATCCGCAGACGTTTGACGACGACGTGCTGGTCGCCATAGGGCGGCGGCACACGGCGGAGGACACGCTCCGCGCGTATAATCTCGCGCGCGACGCGGGGTTTGACGCGCTGAACATGGATCTGATCGCGGGACTGCCGACCGACACGCTCGACGGGTTCCGCCGCTCGCTCGACCGCGCGCTTGAACTCGCGCCCGAGAACATCACAGTCCACTCGCTGTCGCGCAAGAAGGGTTCGCGCGTCACCGAGAACACGATTGCGACGCCCGAGGGCGCGATTGTGCAAAAAATGATCGGCGGCGGCATAGCCGAGTTGCGCGCGAGTGATTACAAACCGTATTATCTGTACCGTCAGAAGTATTCGTCGGGCGGATTGGAGAACACGGGCTGGACGCAATCGGGGTTCGAGTGCCTGTACAACATCGTGATGATGGACGAGTGCGCGACGGTGCTGTCGCTCGGCGGCGGCGGTGTGACAAAACTCGTGCCGAAAAGCGGGCGCATATCGCGTATATTTAACCCCAAATATCCATACGAATATACGGATCGGATTGCGCGCCTGTGCGAGCAAAAAACCGAAATAAGACATTATCTGGAAAGAGAATTTAATGACAAATCCGACAGCAATTGACATTAACTACATAAACGAGCGCGCATTGTCCGACGCGAGCGCATTTGTCGAGGAGTGCGAGGACGCTTACTCCGCAACGGTTTCACGCACGGCGCGGACGATTGCCGACAATCTCCGCGACAGCTCAATCGTGCTGCTCGCGGGTCCGTCGGGTTCGGGTAAGACGACGACGGCGAAGCGTCTCGACGACGATCTCACGCTGCTCGGCATCAACACGCACACGATCTCGCTCGACGACTATTTTCTGTCTCCGCGTCTCGATTCGGGACCGAAAACACCGAACGGCGCGCCTGATTTCGAGTCGCCCGAGTGCATTGACTGGACGCTGCTCAACGCGCATTTCACCGCGCTCGAACGCGGTGAGACGGTTGAGATACCGCACTTTTCGTTCTCAATGCAGGGGCGCGACCCGAACAAGGCGAAGCAGTTGCGGCTCGGACGCGACGAGATCGCGATTTTCGAGGGTATCCACGCGCTGAGCACGCGTGTCACCGATGTGCATCCGCGCGCGTTCCGATTGTTCATCAGCGCGGCGTCGGATTTCACGAGCGACGACAGAATCGTGTTTCAAAAGGAGTGGACGCGACTCGTGCGGCGCGCGATTCGCGACAGTCTGTTTCGCGGTGCCGACGCGCTCATGACGCTGGGTATGTGGGCGGATGTGCGGCGCGGCGAGGAGCTGTACATCACGCCGTTCAAGGACTCCGCGCACATGCAGCTCAACACGACGATACCGTACGAGATCTGCGCGATGCGCGACCTCGCACTCGACGTGTTCGGCAAACACACGAACGCCGCGGCGCAGTTGCCCGACCTGCTCGGGATTCTCGACGCGCTGCCGAGCTTCGCGCCGATTGACGCGACGCTCGTACCGCCGCACTCGATATTGCGCGAATTTTTCGGCGGCGGGAAATATGAGTATTAGGCAGCGGACAGCCCGCAACAACAGGACGAGAGTTACGATTGTGTCGTAACTCTCGTTTTTTTGATAAATAACAGTTTACAGATATGGACGAGGGTTGCGGGGAACAAACCCCCGCCGTCTGCGGACGGCACCCCCTTTCCGAAAGGGGGCGGGGTTGGACGAGGGTTGCGGGGCAGTGTCGTAGGGGCGGCTATCAGCCGCCCGTCGGGGTTGTTCGCCCCGAAACAGGGCGACCACATAGGGTCGCCCCTACACAAACCCCAACACGTGCGCGGGAACCGAGACCATGCCGCAAGAATACACACGGGACGCCGCGGACGTGCGACGCCGTGAGTCATTACAGTGTAACCGCGCGGCACTACGCCGCATAACATACACCGTAAATCCAAATAAGGAGGATATACGTCATGACGGAAAAAGTCATCCCGGGTCCCGTACCGGATAACGCTCCCATAAGGGACGCTGTCAGTATACATACGAAAAAGATATACGACAGTTGCCGCGACAAAGATTGCATCGAGGATTTGCGGTTGTTCCTCACACGCGAGAGTCAGCGCATTGTCGACAATGCCGTCAGCGTCCGCGCGAAAAGCGCGCAGTTGCTGTACGTAAACCTTGACGTCGAGGAGGTGACGTTCAACCGCGGGTATTACACGGTGGACATCAGATTCTTCTACAAGGTGCGCGGCGACGCGTACACGCTCGTCGGCAAACCGCTTGAAATCACAGGTCTTGCGGTGTTCGACAAGCGCGTGATCCTCTTCGGCAGCGAGGGAAACGCGAAAATCTTCACCTCCGCAACCGTCCTCGGCGACACCGACTACCGCACGATCGCCGACACGAACCTGCCGACCGCGGTCGTCGAAGCCGTCGACCCCATCGTGCTCGGAATGCGCATATACGACTGGTTCGACAACAACGTCGGCGACAACAACAGCAACAGCAAGGGCAACAACGGCGGCGGCAATTGGGGCGGGCCCAACGCGTCCGTCGCGCCGTTCGCCAACAACCTGCGCGGTGTCGGTGAGATTCCCGAGCAGATTCACGAACATTTCGGCGGCGATCTGTTCTTCGACACCGTGTGCCGCCACGTCTACGTCACGCTCGGTCAGTTCTCCATCGTCCGTCTCGAGCGCGACACGCAGATTCTCATCCCGAGCTACGACTATTTCGTGCCGCAAAAAGAGTGCGTCGGCGGCAGCGAGGACGACGCGTGCAGTCTGTTCTCGAAGATCAAGTTCCCCGTCGACGAGTTCTTCCCGCCCGACGTGCTGGACGCGCCCGAGGGCTACCGCGAGGCGAAGTCGATCATCTACGAATAGCGCAACAGGTTAATCGTACCGCAACAACGCCGCGCTGAGTGTAAAATCTCGGCGCGGTAGGTGTTGTTGGGGGCGGTTACCGCCCATAACCCGCCGCCTGTTTCGCGAACATCTCGGCGTATCGACCGTTCGCGGCGACCAACTCGTCGTGTGTGCCGCACTCGCGGACTTTTCCGCCGTCGATGAGGAATATGCGATCCGCGTCGCGCACGGAGGACAGGCGGTGGGCAATCATAATTGTCGTCGCCGTGTTCGCGCGGTTGAACAGCAGACGCGTCATCTCGTGTTCCGCTATGGGGTCGAGTGCGGACGACGGCTCGTCGAGCAGAATCAATCCGAAATCGGCTGTCAGCAACCGCGCGAGACCGAGTTTTTGCGCCTCGCCGCCCGAGAGTACGATACCGTTCGGGTCGAACTCTTTCGTGACCTCGGAGTCGAGCATCGCACCCGACTTTTCGAGCAGTTTGCCCAATCCGACTCTTGCGAGAATCTCCGTGAGTTTCGCGGAATCCGCCGCGCCGTACACGCGCAAATTATCGGACAGCGGCAACGCGTACACGTTAGGCGACTGGAACGCGATACCGATACGACGGCGAAGCTCCCGCACATCAAAGTCGCGGATTGGCGTGCCGTTGAACAAAATGTCGCCTGATTGCAGGTCGTACAGCCGCAACAGCAACTTCGCGAGCGTGGACTTGCCCGCGCCGTTCTCACCGACGATGCCGATTTTATCACCCGCTTTGATCGAAATATTCAGCCCGTCGAGCTTGAAATTCGAGTTTGCGTAGCCGAAACCCGCGTCACGTATTTCGACCGCGAACGCGCCACTCGCCACGGGCGCGGCGGGCGTGTCGCGCGGCACCTCAATCTCGGATTTCAGCTCGAAAAACGCGCGGATTTTCTCGGCGTACAGCGAGAGTTCGTTCATCTGCGTCACGTTGTCCAGCAACGCGAGCAGGGCGCGAATGAACTCGTTTGATGCCTCGACAAGCGCGGCGTACGTGCCGATGTCCGCGATATTTCCCCGTACGACGCCGAACGCGGCGTAGGCGACGGAGAAAAAACGGTTTGCGTAACCCACGACGTTGCGCAGCCACAGCCATTTTACGCGCACAAACGCATATTTGCGAAACAGCCCGACGCGCTGCCGACCCGCGCGCTCATAGCTGTCGAGCAGGAACCGTTTCGCGTCGGTGCTCTTGAGGTTGGCGGCGTTCGTGTTCGTGTAAAACACGCGGTGAATGTACGCCATGCGGCGGTCGCGCGGCACGATCTCCGTTTTCAAGCGCATATTGATTTTGGTCAGGCGCAGACTCATGGCAAAACTCACAAAAATGCACACCGCCGAGATTATGACGACCCACGGTCCGAGCACCGCGCTCAGCGCGGCAATCGACGCGACGCGCATGAAGCAGTTGACCGTGTTGAGCATACATGCGAACGCATCTTTCGACTTCGCGGCGTACTCGCTCGCCGCCCACGTGAAATTGTTGTAAAACTCGGGGTCGTCGAAGTATTTATAATCGGTTCGGAGCGTCTGCGCGTAGATGCTCCCGTTGATTTTCATCTCAATCTCGCCGCCTTTAGGATCCTGATAGGCGCGCGCTATTACCCAGTTGATCATCGAGACGGCGAGCATGACCGCGACGTAGAAGCCCGCGATGCGCAGTATGTCGGCGTACGGCTTGCCCTGAATCAGCGCGTCAACCACGCCTTTCGCAAGCGCGATATTGCACAGCGGCGGCAGAGGTTCGATAACGACGGCGTTGAGCAGGTTCACGGCGCAGTAGAGTTTCCTGTGCCGCCAATACGGGCGCAGGAGATAGATCATGTTTCCGAGATTTCGCAGCAGTTTTTTCATACACTCACCTCAATGTAAGTGTAACAGAACGCCGCGAAATTACAAGACTTGTAATTTCGGTTGAGATGTGGTATAATACTTACACTTAGTGAGCTTGCGAACTTAGTGTAAGTCTATGCAAGAGCGTAGCCGCGCTTAGCGCACTTAGCGCGGCTTGCTATGGTATAATAAAAGCATGAGAGAGGCGCGATTACAGATTCGCGTCGTCGTAGGGGCGGGGTCAACCCGCCCTTTGCTATTGTTTGGTCATTGTTTGACCATTGATTGGCCGTATGCGCAAGGTGTGGACAAACGACGCTGACGGATTGGTTAAGAGTGAAAATCTTATGTAGGGGGTCGGTCTTGACCGACCCGCCGCTGCATCACGCGGACAACGGGCGGGTCAAGACCCGCCCCTACGACAACGCGAATCAAAAATTGCGGTGCCGATAATTATCAACGCAATGTATTCGCACCGTATGCGCAAGGGCGGGTAAACACGCCCATACAAAAGGTTCGCAATAAATCAGCGTATTTGTCCACACGCCGCAACACAACGCAAAAAGACCGACTTTCGTCGGTCTTTCAGGCTTTTATAATGTAATCGTGCTTGTCCGCGTTACAGCTTTGCTTTCGCGGTCTCGACGAGCGCGGTGAACGCGGCGGGGTCGTGGATCGCCGTCTCGGACAGCATCTTGCGGTTCATCTCGATGCCCGCGAGCTTCAGCCCGTGGATAAACGTCGAGTAGTTCAGACCGTTCGCCTTTGCGGCGGCGTTGATGCGCGCGATCCAGAGTTGGCGGAACTCGCGCTTCTTCTGCTTGCGTCCGATGTACGCGTAGCGCAGCGATTTCATGACCGCCTGATTCGCCATTTTGTAGTGGCGGCTCTTGGAACCCCAGTAACCGCTCGCGAGTTTCAGTATTTTATTGCGGCGTTTGCGTGTCGCAAGCGCGCCTTTTACTCTTGCCATAATTAGTAAACCTTTCCGTTAATTGGTATCGGCGAGCCGACTTATTTGTAGGGTATCAGCCGCTTGATTGCGGGTTCGTTCGTCACGTCAGAATACCCGCGCTTGCGCAGACCGCGTTTGAGCTTTGTCGTCTTGCCGTGACCGTTGAGGAGGTGGCTCTTATTGGCATGACTGTACTTGACCTTGCCGGATTTGGTGAGACTAAAACGCTTCTTCGCGCCGCTGTGTGTCTTAATTTTAGGCATAGTGATCTCCTGTCTCTTCCATGTTATGACAAGCAGCGAACTACTTGTCTTCGGTTTTTGCGGGTTGAGCCGTCTGTTCGGCGTTGCCCGACTTTTCGACGGGTTTTGCGTCGGCTTTGGGCTTCGGCGCACCCTTCGGTTTTGCGTCCGCCGCAGATGCGGCATCGGTTTTGGCTTTTGCGTCGGCTTTCGGCTTCACGTCCGCTTTTGAGACCTTCGGCGAGAGGAACATCGACATGCGTCGTCCTTCAAGTTTCGGGTTCTTGTCGACAGACGCGACATCAACGCATTCCGCCGCAAAGCGTTTCAGCAGTTCGTTGCCGATGTCGGTGTGAGCCATCTCGCGCCCGCGCCGAAAACGCACGGTGACTTTGAGACGGTCGCCGCCGCCGAGAAAACGCTTGCCGTCCGCGAGTTTCCAGTTGAAATCGTTCGACCCGATACCGGGCGACAGCCAAATCTCCTTGACCTCGACGATGTGCTGGTTGCGTTTTTGCTCTTTTTCGCGCTTCGACTGCTCAAAACGGAATTTGCCGTAGTCCATGATTTTGCATACGGGCGGCACCGCCGCCGGTGAGATCTTCACCAGATCGAGACTCTGCTCCGACGCAATGCGCCGCGCGTCGAGCGCGGACATGATGCCCAACTGCTCGCCGTCCGCCCCGATAAGCCGCACTTCGCGGTCGCGGATCTCTTCGTTTAACTGATGCTGCGTATTGCTCGCGATTATTAACACCTCCGAAATTTTCCTGTGCCGACGCGGATTATCGCGCCGACGTCACATTTTCTTCCCTAAAACAAAAAACGGTCGAATTACACAAATAATTCGCCGCGCAACCGATACCCGCACACTGCGGGCGTCTGCTGTATTTCGACCGTACAGGCGAGCTGATGCTGCCGCACGGTGAGAGCGGGCGAACCGTTCTGCTTTGTTTGTCCGTGTAGTGTACCACAGCGGCGCGGGTTTGTCAAGGATTATTTTGAAAATATCGAATATTTCGCCTACAATGTCGCTATTGACCTTTTTGCTGTTTTGATATAGAATGTACGCAATCGAAAACAGGAGGTCACGCATGAAAGACATCAGACTGCGAGACGACGAAAAACGTATGCTGCAAGGCGAGGACGGTATCGTCGCGCAAAAATCCATGGAGTGGCTCGTCGAGATGGCTCAGATCGCGGGCGCGGAAGAGCTTGTGAACCTCGACGGCACGGGCGATTTCCACTCGCCGTGGACGACGATGACGGTTCACCATGAGATCACGTTCGACGAGCTGAAAGCACTCGCGGATGCGGGCGGTCACTTCAAAATCCCGACGTTCGCGAACAAGTCGCCGTTCCTCGAAGAATCGCCGATTCACGGTTGGGAACACTGCAACATGTGCGCCAAGGTTGATCCCGCGTGCCGCCGACACGACGACCCCGACGCGCACCGCGACTTCATGCACGACGAGTGGTACGAGGTCTATCGCAAGCTCGGTATGCTGCAATCGCACTCGTGCGCGAACTATCTCGTGTCCACGTACCCGCCGACGCTCGGGCAGCATTGCTCGTGGAACGAGTCCTCCGCCGTGCCGTACTGCAACGCCGTTCTCGGCGCGCGGACGAACATCGACGGTTCGTTCGCCACGTGCTATCTCGGCAAGGCACCGTACTATGACATGCACGTCACGGAAAACCGCCGAGCGACGGTGCTCGTCAAGTCGGATCGGCTGATTCAGTCGAACATCGAGTGGGACGTGCTGGGATTCGCGATAGGGGAGGAGTGCGGTCTCGCGGTGCCGTGCATCACGGGTACCGCGAAGCCGAACACGACGCAGTTCTGCAAGCTGAACGCGGGCATGAACACGGGCGGCGCGGTGCGCATGTACCACATTCCCGGTTCAACGCCCGAGGCGCGCACGGTCGAGGAGGCGTTCGCGGGTCTCGCGCCGAAGCGCACGGTTGTGATAGGCGAGAGCGAACTGCGCGCGACGTACGAGAAGCTGAACTACCACAAGGGCAATCAGGTGGACATGGTGTATCTCGGGTGTCCGCACCTCTCCGCCGTCGACATGATGCTGCTCGCGCGGAAGCTCGAGGGCAAAAAAGTCAAGGTGCCGCTGTGGATCATGACCGCGCCGTGGCTGTACTCCGTCGCGCGTGATCAGGGGTATCTCGAAATCTACGAAAAAGCGGGTGCGCACCTGTTCGACGGCACGTGCATGTCCGCGATGGGCGGCGTACCCGAGGGCGTTCACAGCATCGCGGTCGACTCCGCGAAGCAGTCGTACTACATCTCAGGCTGCTACCCCGACGAGCAGTTCGACGTATTCTACGGCACGCAGGACGACTGCATAGACGCGGCAATCACGGGACAATGGAGAGGGGAGTGGCGTTAATGTCTGAAACAATTCGCATTTACGGGCGCACCGAGTGGCCTGGCATCGTCACCGCCGAGGCTCTCGTGTCGCCGAAACCGCTCGAAGGGTTCACGAACGTCGACCCCGCTCGCGGTTACACGACGGAGCGCAATCACCCGCTGTTCAAGGTGAGTTTCGTCGACAAGGTGCTTGTGTACCCGTCGCCGCGCGGCTCAGGCGGGTTCATGGCATACGGGCGCGGACGATTGCCCGCCGCGTTCATACACACCGAGGGTTGCCCGCTGTCCGTAGCGGCGGCGGCGTGCGCCCACATACCGAGCATGACGGACTTCGAGCGCGACCCCTGCGAGGTGATCGAGACGGGAGATATCGTGACCGTGAATGCGGACGAGGGGTGGATCGAGGTCGAAAAAAGAGGTTAGATGTTGGAGGTTAGAGGTTAGAACGGGGTTTTGTAGGGGCGGGGTCAACCCGCCCTTTTGTGTGTGGCGAATGAATGTTTGCGTATGACGAATGAACGCGATAAGGGCGGGTGAACCCCGCCCCTACGTAAATTCCCTGTCATTCTGAGCGAAGCGAAGAATCCCCTCGACAATGCGCATTTGTCTGGGGGATTCTTCGCTTCGCTCAGAATGACAGCGGAAGGCGCATACACTCGCGCCTACCGCAACAGCGCGATAAACTCGGGGTCGTCGCGCACGAAATCGAATACGGGATCGGCGAGTTCACGCAGAACCTCCTCCGTCTCTACCGATTCTTGCGGTCTGCCGTCGCCGTATATCGCGCCGTTGCGGGTGTAGCTTTGACCGCGCGCGAGCGGCGATTTGTAGTCGCCCGCGTCGTTCCTGTCGCACGAGCGCGCGTGGTCACGCGCTTTTTTGATGTGCGCGAACATGTTTTCCGTGTCGTGTGTCTCGGCGCAGAGCTTCGCGATTGCCATATGTACGCGCTTAATGTTCAGATTGTCGCCGAAGCCGCCGTCCTCGTAATACACGTTGTCGTACAGGTTCGTGACGACCTCCCACGCGCGAATCTGCTCGTCGGGTGTGAGGTTGCTCACGGGTATCAGACATTCCAGAATGTGGCTCAGGTCAAGCATACCCAACACGAGCGAGAGTTGCGCCGAGCGTCGCAGGTCCTCTCCCTCCAACACGCTGAGTTCCATGCTCATGGACGTGTGACCCGCGGGGTACATCTTCGCGTACATTTTCGCCTTCTCGCGGTCGCCTTTTTGGAGCCATGCGTAGCACAGGCGCATTACGGCGTCGTTGCGGTGTTCGGGACTGTTCAGCAGCAGTTCCGCGACCGCGATCATGTCGTCTAATGGGTGGGTGTAGTTGCTCATGTTCATGTACATATTCGCGATTTGGAAGTCGTTCGGAAAGTCGCGCCGCGCCGCGCGTATCATCTCGCGGCTCTCGGCGGTGATGCCGTAGACGTTGGGTATCGGTTCGAGCTTCAAAATCTCGGCTACGCGCTGCTGCTTGTTCTTTTCCCCCACGCCGAGCAGCTCGTCAACCGTCACGCCGTAGTATGCCGCGATTTTCGGCAGCAGCGTAATGTCGGGGTAACGCTCGCCGCGCTCCCACTTGGACACGGCTTGCGTCGTGACACCGCAGTGCGCAGCGAGTGCGTCCTGTGTCGACCCGCGCGCTGTGCGCAGACGTTTCAAACTCTCATTAATCGTAATGTCCATTGTCGTACCTGCCTGTTTATTTGTGTGTTGCTGCAACGTCTACATTTTAACACAATTCTACGGTTTTGCAATGACCACGTCGGCACATTTTGATTGACGTAATCCCCGCGCGGTTGATTTTACCCCAACAACGCGATAAACTCAGGGTCGCCGCGCACGAAATCAAACAACGCTTCGTTCAAAAACGTCACCGACCAATCGTGCTTCGTATTGTTCGTTATCGTGTTGCCTGTCTCGTACACGGAGCCGCGCACGAGCAGGGCGTTCAGCGTATGAGACGGGGCTTCGTGGTAAATCTTTTCGTGCTTCTGTGCGAGCGCGGCGCACTCGATAACCTTTTCGCGATTTTTCAGCCGCGCATACTGCCGCGCGAGCGAGATGTATATGCCCGAAATCCGCGTGTGGTAGAACCCGAAATCGCCGTCGTCGTACACGATCTCGAAGATGTGCAGAACCTTTTCCCGCGCGGCGATTATCTCATCGGGCGTGAACTCGCGCGAGCGCAGCATCCACGTCACGGTCAGGTCTATGTCGTCGAGTTCAAGCATCAGATTCAACTGTGTTCTGCCGAGCAGTTCGTCGCCCGTCAGTACGGCTTCGAGCAGACCGTTGGACGATATCGCGCTTTTGGGTGCCATCATCGCGTATTCTTTCGCCTTTTCGCGGTCGCCCATCGCGCTGTGTACGTAGGTAAGTATCTGTATCGCGCTGTATCGCGGTTCGCTGTCCGTACACTCGCGCAATATGCGTTCGCCGAGTGCGATCACCTCGTCGCGGTACTTCTCATCAAACTTGTCGAGGGCGTACATATAGTTCTGAATGACCCCGAAATCGTTCGGAAATTCGGCGTACGCCTCGCGGTAGACGTCCAGCACCTGCTCGATCTCGCCGCGGTTGTTGTGCGGCCGCGCTCGGGCGTCGTATTCCGCGATTTTCTCCTGCTTGCGTATCTCGCCCACGCCGAGCAGTTCGTCCACCGTCACGCCGTAGAACGCCGCTATCTTCGGCAGCAGCGTGATGTCTGGGTACCGCTCGCCGCGCTCCCACTTTGACACCGCCTGCATCGATACCCCGCAGTGCGCCGCCAAATCCTCCTGCGTCGATCCGCGCGCTGTGCGCAGACGTTTCAGGGTGTCGTTGATTGAAATATTCATTGTTGTACCTGCCTGTTTAGTAGGATTATGTTGCAACATCAACATTCTAACACAAATCAGCGGTTTTGCAATAACCGCATTGGCGTATTTGGATTGATATTATCCCCGAATGGTTGAGTTCGCGCGTGCCATGTAAAAATAACCGCAAAATTTGTAGAATCACAATATTTTCGCATCACCGCTTGACAAGCGCGGCGGTATCTGCTATTATATTCACGAGGTTAGTTGGGACTAACCAAAAATTAAACGCACGAGTTAGTCGAGACTTACTCGGCGGAGACGAGGGGGATAAAATGATGCCGTTGACGATGGCGAAAACAGGCGAGACGAACTCCATCAAAAAAGTCGGGGGGAAGCCCGAGACGCGTCAATTCCTCGAAAATCTCGGTTTCGTGCCCGGCAGTGCGGTGACTGTGATCACGCAGAACGGCGGCAACGTGATAGCGCACATACGCGAATCCCGCGTCGCAATCAGCCGCGAGATGGCTATGAAAATTATGATTTAAGAATGCTCGGGTGGGCGAAGCCCACCCTGTGCGGAACGCCGCTGCGGTAGCGCGCCGACTGTGTCGGCGTTATGTTCTGTTAAACATAAATTTGGAGGGAAGTATGCAGACACTCAAAACGGCAAAGACGGGCGACACGCTGCGCGTCACGAAGATCACGGGTGAGGGCGCGGTGAAACGTCGAATTATGGACATGGGTATCACGAAAGGCGTGGAGATTTTCGTGCGCAAGGTCGCGCCGCTCGGCGATCCCGTGGAGGTCACGGTACGCGGCTACGAATTGTCGCTGCGCCGCGCGGACGCGGAGATTATAGAGGTAGAAAACGCGTAATTCACGTAGTGATGCCCGAATCTATCACGTTAAAGATACGCAATACGCGAAACGCCACGTAGGGGACGCCCCCTTGGGCGTCCCGCGAACAACTATGAGGGACGCCGAGGGCGGCGTCCCCTACAAAAACCTGTGCAGTTAGTCGAAACTAACGCAACATCACAGACAGGGCGGACATATCGTCTGTCCATAAACAGCAGGGGGAATTATCATGCCAATCACAATCGCGCTTGCGGGCAATCCGAACAGCGGTAAGACGACGTTGTTCAACGCGCTTACAGGCTCGAACCAGTTCGTCGGCAACTGGCCGGGCGTAACGGTCGAGAAAAAAGAGGGCAAACTCAAAGGACACCGCGACGTTCACGTAATGGATCTGCCGGGCATCTATTCGCTGTCGCCGTACACGCTCGAGGAGGTCGTCTCGCGCAACTACCTCATCGACGAGCACCCCGACGTGATACTGAACATCATAGACGGCACAAATTTGGAGCGCAATCTGTACCTCACGACGCAACTCACCGAACTCGGCATACCCGTCGTCGTCGCGGTCAACATGATGGACATGGTGCAGAAGAACGGCGACAAGATCAATGTCGCGCGGCTGTCGCAGGAACTCGGCTGCCGCGTCGTCGAGATATCCGCGCTGAAAGGCACGGGTGTCACCGAGGCGGCGGCGATTGCCGTCGAAGTTGCGCGGAGCGGCGACAGAACCGTGCCGCAACACGGGTTTTCGGGTGTCGTCGAACACACGCTCGCGCATATTGAGGAAGCGGTACTGCACCATCTGCCCGAGGAACAGCAGCGGTGGTACGCGATCAAACTGTTCGAGCGCGACGAGAAGATAACCGCGAAACTCGGTATCGGCGCGGACAGGATCGCGCATATCGAGAGCGATATCGCGCGCTGTGAATCGGAACTTGACGACGACGCGGAGAGCATCATCACCGCCGAGCGTTATACGTACATAGACTCTATTATAAAAGACTGCGTGAAGATCAAGAACAAGGGGCGGCTCAGCACGTCCGACAAGATCGACAAGGTGGTCACGAACCGTTGGCTCGCGTTGCCGATCTTCGCCGTAGTGATGTTCATCGTGTACTTCGTGTCGGTTACGACCGTCGGCACAATCGCCACAGACTGGGCGAACGAGGGACTGTTCGGCGACGGTTGGCACCTCGTGGGTATAGGCACGTCGGCATATAACAACGCCTACGAGGAGTACGAGGACGCGATTGCGGCGTACGAGGAATCGCCCGACTACGACCCCGACGTTGAACTCGACATAGCGGAACCCGATCCCGCAGATTTCGGCGTGTGGGTACCGGGTATCCCCGTGCTGATTGAGAACGGACTGAACGCGATTAACTGCGCGGACTGGTTGCAGAGTTTGATTCTCGACGGCATTGTCGCGGGTGTCGGCGCGGTACTCGGATTCGTGCCGCAAATGCTGATACTGTTCATCTTTTTGGCGTTTCTCGAGGCGTGCGGCTACATGGCGCGCATCGCGTTCATCATGGATCGTATATTCCGCCGATTCGGGCTGTCGGGCAAGTCGTTTATCCCGATTCTGATCGGCACGGGCTGCGGCGTGCCGGGTATCATGTCCGCGCGCACGATTGAGAGCGACCGCGACCGCAAGATGACGATCATGACGACGACGTTTATCCCGTGCAGCGCGAAGCTGCCGATTATCGCGCTCATAGCGGGCGCGCTGTTCGGCGGCGCGTGGTGGGTCGCACCGAGCGCGTACTTTATCGGCATGGCGGCGATTATCTGCTCGGGCATTATTCTGAAAAAGACGAAACCGTTCGCGGGCGACGTCGCGCCGTTCGTCATGGAACTGCCGACGTACCACATGCCGACGGTCGTCAATATACTGCGCAGTATGTGGGAGCGCGGCTGGTCGTTCATCAAAAAGGCGGGTACGATCATTCTGCTCGCGACGATATTCGTGTGGTTCACGTCGAGTTTTGGCTGGGTGGACGGCTCGTTCGGCATGGTCGACATGTCGGACAGCATACTCGCCAAGGTCGGCTCGGCTATCGCGTGGATATTCGCGCCGCTCGGTTGGGGCGACTGGCGCAGTACCGTCGCGGCAATCACGGGGCTGATCGCGAAAGAGAACGTCGTCGGCACGTTCGGCATACTGTACCGCCCCGAGCTCGCGGAAGTCGCGGAGAACGGGCGCGAGGTGTGGGAAAATCTCCGCGCCGCGATGACGCCGCTGTCCGCGTACTCATTCCTGATTTTCAATCTCCTGTGCGCGCCGTGCTTCGCCGCGATAGGCGCGATACGCCGCGAGATGAACAACGCGCGGTGGTTCTGGTTCGCGATCGGGTATCAGTGCGTGTTCGCGTACATCGTCGCGCTGTGCGTGTATCAGCTCGGCGTGCTGTTCGCGGGCGGTGTGTTCGGTATCGGTACGGCTGTCGCGATAATCCTTGTTGTGGCGTTCGTATTCCTGCTGTTCCGACGCGGCAACAGTAAAAAAGTGCTTGCGAGGGTGTGATTATGCTGAGATTTTTCGCTGAAAACTGGGGAACGATCATCGTGTGCGCGGTGATAGCCGCCGCCGTCGCCGCGATTGCGGTAAAGATGGTGCGAGACAAACGGCGCGGCAAACCCATAGGCTGCGACTGCGACTGCGGCTGTGAGGGCTGCACGAAAGCAAGATGCGACGATGGCATTTAACAGTTCACAATTAACACTGAACAGTTGGGGACGAGGGGAACAAACCCCCGCCGCTTGCGAGCGGCACCCCCTTTCCGAAAGGGGGCAAGGGTTGGACGGTGGTTCGTAGGGGACGCCGCCCTCGGCGTCCCGTCCCCGATAACGCACAGACCCCAAAATACGGGACGCCGAGGGCGGCGTCCCCTACGCAGGATGGTGCAAGGTTGGACACGTGCGCGAGAGCCAAGACCTGCACACACGCCAACGTGCGGCAGCGAAACGAGCCGCAGTGTCTTTTAATGTGACGTGACGCAGTTGTCTCGCCTTAGCGACGCAGGAACTGTCGGTTTTGGAGTGATTCGCCCCGAACTCCGCAAATTCTGCCGTCCTCGGTTAAAGGAAGTTGTGGGGTTGCCCACCCTCGCCGCCGCAGCCTTTCTCGCGTCTCACGGAAGCGAGAAAGGCGCGGTGCGTCTAACGGACTTTGGTTACTTTCCTCCGACGGAAAGTAACGCCGCGCGGCGAGCGCGGACAAGCTATCGAAGCGCAGAGCATAGCCCGCGACGCAAGTCGCGCGTGAGATTCCGCAAAGGGCGGGTAGACACGCCACTACGATAACGATAAAGACGAATCAATATCAAGGGGATTCTTCGCTTCGCTCAGAATGACAGGTGTGGGCAAAGGTGTGCGCGTGAGATTCTTCGCTTTGCTCAGAATGACAGGGAACCGCAAGTCGCGCGCATTATAAAAGCACATAAAATCGCGAGGGCGGGGTCAACCCGCCCTTTTGCATTTCAAGGCACCTGCCTACTTTGTGCATTATCACGAAAAGGTTAGGTGCCGAGCGGATAAAATCGTGAAAATGTTGTGCAAATTGTAGAAAAAGGCTTGACGCGTGCCGTTAATTATGGTAAAGTAAAAGAAATGTAGCGGGAAACACACAACCCGACATAATTGCGTCGCGAAGGAGTAATAACCGGCATGTTTTACAGTATCCTGTTCCCGTCGAGGGAACTCTATGACGTTCCGAAGCGGGTCGCGGAGCCTGAGAGCTTCCACGATTTGTTTTTGGATCAGGTGTTCGCGCCGATCATCAAGACGAAACCGTATCTTGATCTCGGCGACCTCTATTTCCACAAGCCGCGCCAAATCGAGGTCTCCGAATTTCGTCAGCGCGTCGCGCTCGAACTGGACGGCGATGCCGAGTTGGTCACACGACTTGCGGCGTTCTCCGACGAGGTTCTCGACTGCGCGATCAAGATGGAGGACATTCAAAAGCTGCTCACCTCCGAGCACAAGAACGAGGAGAAGTGGAAAGGCGGGTATCTCACGCGCGGCGAACTGTTGAACGCCGCCGAGAAGTACGTCGGCGTTGTCGAGTCGCTCGCCGCGTACGTTGAGCCGAAATCGTTCGAGTCCCTCGGATTGAGCGAGTTTCGCGAGTACTTATTGACGTTCAGCGCGAGCACGGGATTCCGCGAGTTTGCGGACCGTGTGCGCCGCATACGCGAGGGGTTGACCGAGGTGCGCTACAACATGCGCATACGCAACACGACGCTCCGCGTGCGCAAGTTTGAGGGTGAGATCGACCGCGGCACCGAGATTCTGGATCTGTTCCGCAAGTTTGAGCAGGGCGGCGAAAAACAGTATCAGATCACCGTATCGCAGGGCAATTTGGAGCCGCACGTCGAAAACGAGGTGTTGGAGATGGTCGCGCGCATCTACCGCGATCTGTTCCTCGACCTCGACAACTTCTGCGCCGAGTACCTGCATTTTGTCGATGAGACGTTGCGCCGTTTCTCGCGTGAGGTGCAATTTTACGTGCTGTGGAACGATTTTCTCGCCCCGATGCGCGAGGCGGGATTGAAATTCTGCTATCCGACGCTTGTCAACGGGAACGAGCAGATTTACGTAAAAGCGGGATTCGACGTCGCGCTCGGTATGCGCTTGCGCAACGCGGGCATTGTGACGAACGATTTTGAGCTGAACGCGCCCGAGCGTATCATCGTCGTCACGGGACCGAATCAGGGCGGCAAGACGACGTTCGCCACCTCGTTCGGACAGGCGAACTACATCGCGTCGCTCGGACTCGCGATTCCCGGTGAGTCGGCGCAGTTGCGCGAGTTCGACGAGATTTACTCCCACTTCGGCAAGCCCGAGGACGACGACATGCAGAACGGACAGCTCCGCGACGATATCGTGCGTCTGCACCACATCATGACGAACGCGACATCGAACAGCATCATCATTGTCAACGAGATTTACGCGTCCACGACACTCGCCGACGCGCTGCCGCTCGCGATTAAGATGATGGACGCGATTGCGGAACTCGGATGCCCCGCCGTCGTCGTCACGTACCTTGACGAGCTTGCGACGCACGGTGCCGAGACGGTCAGCATGGTGTTCACGGTGGACGAAAACGAGCCTGAACGCCGCACGTTTAAGATTGAGCGCGGCGCGCCGCACGGTATCGCGTTCGCGATGCAGATAGCGGGGCGGCATAACCTGACGTATGAACAATTCTCGAGGAGGCTTCAAGCGAAATGAGAGCGAATTTGATGTTCCGCGACCGCGGATTTGACATTGACGCGCCGAAAGCACCGGGGCGCGACGACATGATCATAGACTTACAGATACAGCGCATACTCGACGCGATGTCGAACGGCAACAAGACGATAAACGACGTGTGCGACGCGGCGTTGTTCCAGCCGTTGCAGTCTATTGACGAGATTTCGTACCGTCATGAGACGCTTGACGACGCGCGGCGCAACCCCGACGTCGTGACGAAACTGTTCGAGATCGCCGACGAGGCGACGGAGCGGCACAGCGTGAAGTTCCGCAAGATGCCGTCGGCGCACGTGTCGGTCATGTACCACAACACTATCGAGTACCTGCGCGGGTGCATCGACAGTCTGCAATCACTGCGGAAACTCGCGCACCGTGAGCGCAAAAAATTCTCGTCCGAGGGGTTCACAAACCTCCTGTCGCTGCTCGAAAGCGAGTTGGACGACGACTATCTGAAACCGCTCGACCGCAAGTTGCAGAGCCTGTTCTCGGGCGACGACGCGATCATATCCGCGGATTTGGGCGAGATTCTCGAGGGCGTGTCGTTTACGTCGCGCAAGCCCGTGTTCCACGGGATCACCGACAACTGGATGACCGCGCCGATGTACACGATCAACGACAACTCGACGACGCTGCACATCGAGAAGAAAGAGTTTGAACTGCGCTCCGACCTCGCGATGGACCGCATGACGACCGCGCTTCGGCAGTCCGCTGAGTTCGTCGGCAGTTTCTTCAACATGCTGCGCAACGAGACGGGCTTCTTCGCGGGTGTGCTGAACCTCGAAAACAAGCTGAAAAAGATCGGTATGCCGTTGGCGCGCCCGACACTCCTGCCCGTCGAGAGCACACGGCACGATTGGAGCGGGTTGTACGACGTGTCACTCGCGCTGATACGCAACGCGAAGGTCGTCGGCAGCGAACTGGACACCGAGAACAAGAAATTATTCGTCATCACGGGCGCGAATCAGGGCGGCAAATCAACGTACCTGCGCGGCATGGGTCAGGCGTATCTGATGGCGCAGTGCGGTATGTACGTAGGCGCGGAGAGCTACACGTCGCCGTTGCGGCGCAACCTGTTCACGCACTTCAAGCGTGAAGCCGATATACGCCTGAAATCGGGCAAACTCGACGAGGAACTCGAACGTCTGTCGAAGATCGGCGAGCATCTCACACCCGGTTGTCTCGTGTTCCTGAACGAGTCGTTCTCATCGACGAACGAGCGCGAGGGCAGCGAGATCATTCGCCAGATCACGCAGGCGATGATCGAAAACAACATCGAGGTGTTCTCAGTCACGCACATGTACATCTACGCGACGGCGTTCAAGGACGACGCGTCGACCATGTTCCTGCGCGCGCAACGCCGTGACGGCGGCGAGCGCACGTTCAAGATTCAGCCCGGCGAACCGCTCGTCACCGCGTTCGGTGAGGACATCTATCGTCAGGTGTTCTTAGGCGAAGCCGCGATGAAGCGCGACGCTGACGGAATCGTTGTCAATTAACAGTTAACAATTAACAATTACGAGGGTTGGACGAGGGAACAAACCCCCGCCGCTTGCGAGCGGCACCCCCTTTCCGAAAGGGGGCAGGGACGAGAGACGTTGGACGGGAGTTTTTTCGCCCGTTCCTTCGTCCAACGGTCCACCGTCCAACGCCGTATCCCACGTCCAACCTTCCCCCCTTTCGGAAAGGGGGTGCCGACCGCAGTCGGCGGGGGTTTGTCACGTTCCCCCACACAGTTTACTTTTTAAGACGAGAGCCGCGTAAACGCGGTTCTCGTCTTATTTGCGTGTAATAAAAATTCCTCTTGACATCTTGGTCTAAAAGTGTTAGACTGCACTTGGTCGATAAGATATAGACCAACGCGGAGGTTATGTATGACCGAATTTAGACTCACGCAGATGGAATCGCGGTTTGCGGAACTCGTGTGGGCGCACGCGCCTATCGGGTCGCCGGAGCTTGTTAAACTGTGCGCGCGGGAGATGGACTGGAAGAAATCCACGACGTATACCGTGCTGAAAAAGCTATGCGACAAGGGGATTTTCGTGAACGAGAACGCCACGGTATCCGTGCGGCTCACGAAAGAGGCGTTCTACGCGGGGCAAAGCCGCAGGTACATTGAGGACACGTTCGGCGGGTCTCTGCCCGGTTTTTTGGCGGCGTTTATCGGCGGGCGCAAGCTTACCGACGGACAGGCGGAAGAGTTAAAACGCCTGATCGACGCGCACGTGGAGGATTAAGAAATGCGGGACATGAGACGATATTGCGCCATGGCTATATTACTCGCAATACTCGCGCTGACGGCGTGCGCTGCGCCGTCGGTTGAGCCGCCCGCGACACCGCAGGATACGGCGCGCGACGTGACGTTCAGCGTTAACACAAGTCTTGCGCGGTTTATCGCGAGACCCGTTGCCGCCGAGTTTGCGGGCGAGAGCCGCATAGGCGAGCTGCTTATTCTCAACGCCGAGACGCTCGAAACCGTCAACGACTTTGACCTCACGACGTTGACCATGAGCGGTGAGCCGATTGCGTTTGCGGAACTGTCGGGCTTTGTGGTTCAGGATATAAACTTTGACGGGTACCGCGATATTCAGTTCGATGACGATATGGACGACGACGGCAAGGTGCATACGATTCGACTGCTGTGGAACGTGAGCGAGAGCCGTTTTGAGCCGAATGAGCAGATTCCCGCGCTCGGGCACGTAGTTTTCAACGACTTCGACCAAACGATCAGCGTAGGTCTGCGAATCTCAGAAGCCGAGTATCGGCAGAGCACATACAGGTACTTTTACGAGACGCTGCGGGAAGCCGAAAGGACTGTTACGGTTCAGCTCGGCACGGCAGACGTGAGCGCGTTGCCGCAGTCGATCACAGCGCAATTCCCCGAACTCTACGGCGGTGAAATCTTCATCGAGCGGCGCACACTGTCGCAGCTTAACACGGATACGCTCGAACTCGAAATTGCCGAGGACGCGTATGTCCTGTCGGGGCATGACGAGGCGGCGTTCGGGACGAACGAGATTGCGCGATTTGATGTGAACTCCGAATCAGGCGCGTTGATCGCCGCGATAGTGGAGGGCTGACATGTCAAAAATATTCCTCGCCGTCCTGAACATGTCGCTGACGGGCGCGTTCGTCATCGCGGCTGTCGCGCTCGCGCGGGTGCCGCTGAAAAAGGCACCGAAAATCATCTCCTACGCGCTGTGGGCGGTTGCGGGGTTTCGGCTCGTGGTGCCGTTCACGCTTAAAAGCGTGCTGAGCCTGTTACCGTTCAAAGCCGCGCCGATACCGCAGAATATCGCGTCGCAACCGATACCGCGCATCGACAGCGGCATACCCGTGCTGAACAACGCGGTGAGCGCGATGCTGCCCGCCGCGACGCCCGAGATGAGCGTCAACCCGTTGCAGGCGTGGATAACGGCGGGGTCGATCATCTGGCTCGTCGGAATCGCCGCGCTGCTCGTGTACTGTGTCGTGTCTATTGTGCTGTTGAAACGGCGGCTGCGCGGCGCGCGGTGCGTCGAGGGCAATCTGTACGAGGCGGACGACCTGAAAACGCCGTTCGTACTCGGATTTCTGCGCCCGCGCATCTATATCCCGTCGGGGTTGTCGGGCGAGGAGCGTCGATACGTGATCCTGCACGAGCGCACGCACATTCGGCGGCACGACCACATCGTCAAGATTTTCGCGTACTTCGTGCTGTGTCTGCACTGGTTCAACCCGCTGGCGTGGGCGGCGTTTCTGCTCATGGGCGCGGACATGGAGATGTCGTGCGACGAGCGGGTGCTGAAAGAGTTGGGATACGGCACGAAAAGAGAATATTCCATGTCCTTGCTGTCGCTCTCGACCGACAGACGCATCATAAACGGCAGTCCGCTTGCGTTCGGAGAGGGCGGTATGAAAGAAAGGGTGAAAAACATCTTGAAACTCCAAAAACGCTCGCGCATCATCATAATCGCGGCTGTCGTACTCGCCGTCGCGCTTAGTGTCGGGTTCGCGCTCAACCGCAAGGACAAACCCGCAGCACCGCGCGTGTTCTACCTCGAGACCTACGAGCAGGATTGGTTTTCCAAGGTGTCGCGCATCACGCTGAACGCCGACGGCACCGCCGAGGTCGAATTTCCGCCGCACGGAGCACGGCTCTATATCCTGCGCGGTGCGACGTATGAACAGACGGGCGACACGCTCACGATATACGAAGCCGTCGCCGAGAACGATACGCGCGTATTTGCGGCGTTCACCGTAGCGGACGGCGGCGACGCGCTTGTCGTTGTGGATTCGAGCGCGGAGACGCTCATCGTCGCGGGCACGCGGTTCAAGCAACTGAAAACGCCGACGGATACGCAGGTCGCGTCGCGCGCGTACTATATCGTGAACTATGCGGATAACAAGTTCGCGAAGCTCTCGCATGTCACGCTGAACAGCGACGGCACCGCTGCGCTCGGAACACCGTATATCAGCAGTTACATCGTTTTAAACCCGACCTACACGATTACGGTCGACACGCTCACGCTGTACGAGACGGACATTGTGGCGGCTACACCGAGCAGACGCGAGATTGCGACGTTCACAATTGCGGACGACGGCGAGACGCTGATTTTCGTGTCGACGAGCGTGCCGCTGTTCGCCGACAATGGCGCGCGGTACGTGCGGTCGGAGACACCGCCTGAGTTGCCGACGGAACCCGAATACACGTCGTCGATCACGCGCATCGGCTATTCTGACGCGGCGGGTCAATACTTTGTGCTGCGCGCCGACAACGCGATGGCGATGTCGATCAGCAGCGTACAGCATATCCCGCTGATTCACTTCGACGACGCGTTCGCGCTCACAGAGTTTGTGCGTGACTTCTCGGCGCAGGTCGTCGGCGGGGCGCTTGACGATATCGACATATTCGCGCAGTACGGCGACGCGTTTTTCGCGGATAACACGCTGCTCGTCCTCTATATTGAGGAGGCAAGCGGTTCCAATCGGCAATTGATCAGAGATGTCACGATTATGAACGGATTGCTCACGGTGCGTGTCGACCGCATCACGCCCAATATCGGCACGGACGACATGGCGGCGTGGATCGTGCTGATCGAGGTGCCGAAAGAGTACACGCGAGACGTCGAATCATATGACGCGTACTTCGCGCTGCCTGAGTTCATACCCGAACTCGGTATTCCGACACCGCTCGACCAACTGCCGCGTGAGTACAGCGCGGAACAGGCTATCGCGGACGGCGTGTACTTCGACGTATGGGGTCAGGCGACCAATATTGAGCGGCTTAATCGGTTTATCAGCGGCGCGGCATCGTTCGTGCGCGTGACTCAGACCACCACAGAGGGCGGGCTGATAATAACCGATTTCAGTCGCGACGGCAGTATTTTCACGGTCGTGCGGGACGACACGCGCGACGGGTTCAGCGCAAACCGCAGTATAACAAAGTCGTCGTACAAGTATCTCGTGCGCTATACGCCGTCAGCGGACGGAGGATATTTTGCGAATAAGTCGCTGTACGCGTTAAGCAATACGCCGACGATAACGGACGCGGATTGGAGGAATAACGACTATTACGGCGGAACCGGCGGCGATGTCATTTTCGGTTACTTGGTTCCGATTCTGCCGTCCCCGTCCGAAACAGCGGTGTTTAGTCCGCTGCTCACATGGGGCGAGGTGTACCTGAACGGCACGAAGGTTGACGTGTCGGACACGTTCGCGTACACAAAGGACGACGGTGAATTGTGCGCGTACTTCGCGCGCGACGAGTTGATTGCGGCTCTTGAAAACGCGGGATATGCGGAATATGCCCGCAATCTCCGCGCCGCCGATCCGCCGACGGGCTACTTTGAGACGATAAACGGCAAGGACTATATCGCGGAGTACCAAATAATCCAATTCGGAGGGCAACCGAAAAATTTCAACGTCGAGATCGGCTGGTATCTCAGCTCGCACACGCCGATAAGGTTCACGATGACGGACGAGCCAATTAACAATTAACAATGAACAATTAACAGTTTACGGGAGTTGGACGAGAGCTGCGGACGGGGAACAAACACCGCCGTCTGCGGACGGCACCTCCCTCTGAGAGGGAGGCGGGGGTTGGACGAGGGTTACGGTGGATAATGCGCCGTAGGGGCGACCATTGGTCGCCCGTCGGGGTTTTGCATAACCCAACAGGGCGACCACATAGGGTCGCCCCTACACAAATCGTGAGACGTGAGCGAGAACAAGACCCTGATACGCGCCAACGTGCGGCAGCGAAACGAGCCGCAGAGTCTTTTAATGTGACGTGACGCATTTGTCTCACCTTAGCGACGCAACGCCTGTCGATTTTGGAGTGATTTAGAAGCAAATCACGCAAACACTGCCGTCCTCGGTTAAAGGAAGTTGCGGTTTTTGCCCACCCTCGCCGCCGCTGCCCTTCTCGCGTCTCACGGAAGCGAGAAGGGCGCGGTGCGTTCCCTCCAACGAGCTTTGGTTACTTTCTCTCGACAGAAAGTAACGCCGC
>JAISJJ010000043.1 GCA_031261585.1 Oscillospiraceae bacterium | reverse complement strand
ACAACGCGCAGGACAACGCGCAGGACAACGCGCAGGACAACGCGCAGGACAACGCGCAGGACAACGCGCAGGACAAACCCCCATACAGATACAACAAGCCCCCTATCAAACGATAGAGGGCTTTTGCTTTGCGTGTTTACTTTTTGCCGCTGAACAGGATAAGCCCGATGACGATAGGTACGCACAACAGCCAAGGATTTATGATGACAGCGATTAGTATCACCGCGCCGAGTATGCCCCAGATAGTACCGCGTTTCATTTTTTCAGCCCCCTTAGAATGTTCGCGCTATTGCTACAACCTGTCCGAGTATTCGACAATTTCCTAAATCTGCGCCGTCAATATGCTTTATTGGGTACGCCGTGTTTGCGGGTATCAGTTCTAACCAGTTCTCACCGCAAACGTAATTGACGCGCTTAATCGTCGTTTTGCCGCTTTCATATTCCACTATGGCAATCTTTCCGCTGTCAACGCTGTTTGTGCGGTACACAATCGCACAATCGCCGTCAAGTATCTCAGGGTACATACTGTCGCCGATGACGCGCAACACAAAGAAATCATCGGAATTGCGACCGTCCAAAACTGAAAGCGGTATTATAACCTCGTTACCTGTGTTTTTCATTATACTATCTCCACAATAAAACTATCAATCGCGGACGTATTCCCCACGCCGAGTTGCGCGAATGACGCTCCGATAACGTCCATAGCGGCGGCGCGGCGTTCTGCGAAACTGTGCGCGTAATGCTTGCTGATAATCTCAATCGTATCACCCGCGAGAACAAGGCGACGATCATCTGCAAATCGGGCAAAGTCGAGGTGTTCGCGCGCTCGGGCGACGTGTGGATCAACGGCGAGCACTCGGACTACCGCGCGCACAGCGAGGATTCGACACTGAAACTGTCGCTCGGATTCTTCCGCGAGATACTCGGTTACACGGTAAACGTAACGGAAAACGCGTTCGACGGGCTGGATTTTGATATCAGGAGCGGGGAGTGAGCGATTTTCGCTACTCGATCGGCTCGCCGAAAAAGTCGGTGTCGAAGGATTCTTCCGTTGTAACCCACTCGCCGTCGATCAGCTCCTCGGCGGTGATGATTCTTTTGCCGTTTTCAATGCGGTCGTAAACATTGGCGTACTCGCGGTATTCGCCGTTTTCGTACTTGTAATACTCGGTGTAATGCGAATAACCTGAGATCCGCGAGAACGCGTAGATTGTGTCAATATCGATAAAGTTAATAAAGGCGAAGTTGCTCAGATCTTCGAGTTTTTCGTTCTTGACGAACTGCCCGCTTTCGGCATCCCACAACCAAAAGTAGCTTGGTTCATTTCGCATGGAGCCGCCTTCGTAGCTGTGCAGACGTATGTCTGTGTATCCGTCAAAGTTGTAGTCATCGAACGATAACCCGTAGATTCCGCCGTAAAAGCCGAGCGGCAGTTGTGTATCAAGCCACTTGAACTCTTGCAATAACGACCCGTCGTTGTTATAAACCGCAAGACTGTCAATGCGGCTATAATAATTGCGCCATATTCCTGTGCCAAAATCGAATGTTTCCAACACTGTTTCGCCGCGCAGACGAAATACAAGCACGTCGACCTCTTTGCCGATATACTGCTTTGTTACATAGTCAATAACCGCCCCGCTGAACGCGGTTGCGTCCGCACTCGGTTGCGGCGACGGTGTTGCGGAAATCGTCTCGGACGGTGACGGCGGCGGGCTTTCCGTCACTGTCGGCACGGGGTTCACTGCGCACCCGAACAGCGACAACGCGAGGGAGATTGCGATGATTGCGATGATTGCGATGGTGAGAGTTTTCGCTGATTTCATGACGCACCCCGTTTTTATTTAATTATACCATAGCAAATGAACGGGTACAATAAAATTATTCGCAATGCCGACAAGTATGTGGTATAATTACATATCACGTTTTCACAAGGAGCGTCACATGGGCAAAATCACCTATCTTATTAAAAGCGCGGCAAAGATGGACTACGCACGGCTCGCGCGCACGATACGCCACGCGGCGAAAGCGTCGCACAAGCCGAGCGTCTATATCGCGTTCGACATGCTGCGATGCGCGTCGAAGTACCTCGCTGCGCCCGCGGATTACAACCTGTTCGAGTTCTACAACCTCACGCCGCATCAGCGCGCGTCGTACGTCACGCGCGGCATCAACAACAGGCTCGTCAAGAAGTACAACGACCGCTCTAAGTGGCACATCTTCGACGACAAGAGCGAGTTCAACACGGTGTTCGCGAAATACGTCGGGCGCGAGTGGATACGGCTCGACAAATCGAGTTTTGACGAGTTCAGCGCGTTCATTGCGGGGCGCGAAACGTTCTTTTACAAGCCGCTCGACCTCTCGTGCGGCAAGGGCATTGAGAAAATCGCCGTGTCGGAGATCGCGGACATGCGCGAACTGTACGAACGTCTGAAATCGTACGGCGCGGGGCTGTGCGAGGAGGCGATTGTGCAGCACGAGACGATGAGCGGCATGTTCTCGGGTTCGGTGAACACGATTCGGCTCGTCACGATGAACGACGGCAGTCCGCGTGGCGAGGTCGGCGACGTCGAGATCGTGTTCGCGTTCCTGCGCGTCGGCAACGGTCACGCGGTGGACAATCTCAACAGCGGCGGCATGGCGGCACCGATCGACATCGCGACGGGCATCGTCACGCACCCGGGTGCCGACAAGGACTACAAGGCGTATGAGCGGCACCCCGCAACGGGTACGGCGTTCGTCGGTTTCGCGATACCGCGTTTTGAGGAGGCAAAAGCACTCGTGCGCGAGGCGGCGGCGGTCGTGCCGAGCGTGGGGTATATCGGGTGGGATGTCGCCGTGACGCGCGACGGGCTGTGCTTGGTCGAGGCGAACAGCTACCCGGGACACGACATTTTGCAGTTACCGCCGCACGTGCCTGAACGGATAGGGCTGATGGGCAGGGTGGAGCGGTATTTGTAGGGCGGCGGGTTATCATGCGGTGTGGACAAATGACGCTGACAGATTGATCATAATCGCGAATCTTTTGTAGGGGTCGGTCTTGACCGACCCGACGCTGCGTCACGCGGACAACGGGCGGGTCAAGACCCGCCCCTACGAGAATGCGAATCCAAAATTGTGATGCCAAAAACTTTCAACGCAATGTGTCCACTACCATTATCATGCTGCGCTTGCATTTTTGAGCGGAATGTGTTATCCTGTGTAAAATCGCGATATTTTGGGAGGTGCCATTATGTTTGGAATACATTATATCAAATTTCAGCCGAGCGAATATGTCCTGCGCTATAAGAAAGGCAAGCTGATTGCGCAGGGCGCGGGTCTCAGCTTCTACTATTTCAAGCGCAACACCTCACTTGAAGTGTTGCCCATGGGGAGCATCGACGCGCCGTTCATCTTTGAGGAGATAACCGCCGATTACCAGACCGTCACCGTTCAGGGGCAGTTGGTGTTCCACATTGCGGAGCGCGAAAAAACCGCGTCTTTGCTCGATTACTCCATAAACGAGCGCGGCGGGTACCGCAGCGACGATCCCAAAAAGTTGCCGCAGCGGCTCATCAACGCTGTCGCGGTTCACACCAAGATGAGACTTGAACAGATGAGCCTTACAGAAGCCATGCGGTCGAGTGAGCCGCTTGCGGGATTTGTGCTGGAAGCGTTGGGCAAAAATAAGGAGATTGTGAATCTCGGACTGGAGATTCTGTCGCTGTCGGTGCTGTCGATTTTACCCAACAAGGAGACAGCGCGCGCGCTCGAAGCGCAGACGCGAGAGCAGTTGCTCAAAACAGCGGACGACGCGGTGTACGAACGCCGCAACGCGTCCATCGAGCAGGAACGCCGCGTGAAAGAGAACGAGTACAACACCGACATCAGCGTCGAAAACAAGAAACGTCAAGTGCGGGAGACGCAACTCGAAGCGGAACAGGCGGTTCAGGCAAAGACGAACGCGCTGAAAGAGGAACAGCTTTTGTCCGAGATCAGGCTCGAGGAAAAGCGCAAAGAGTTGGTCGAATTGGAGTCGCAGAACGCAAAAGCGGAAGCGGACGCGAAAGCCTACGCGCTGTCGGCTACGATGAAAGCGTTGGAAAATGTCGATCCGTCGGTGATTCAGTCGTTGGCGGCAATCGGCATGGAACCCGGAAAATTGCTCGCCTACGCATTCCAAGATTTGGCGGACAACGCGCAGAAAATCGGTCAGCTGAACGTAACGCCCGATCTGTTGCGTGAGATCATTCAAAAATGACGGACGCGATAAACCTGTCTGAGCGAAAAGTTATACTCATCAAGCGCAGGACGCGGCTTGAAGATTTGATCGCGCGGTACAACACCGCGGCGCAGGCGAAATTTTACATAGAGCATATGGGCAGCGATTTTTCAGACTATTTAGCGGAGGACGCGCAGTACAAATCGGTGCTGCGCCAAGCGGAGGACGCTATCTCCGCACTCGCGCGGCTGCACGTCGTTGACAGGGAACACCTGCCGAATTTCATATTCGGGCAGTCAGACATCGTGGTCGCGGTGGGGCAGGATGGTTTGGTCGCGAACACGCTGAAATATCTCTCGGGGCAGCCGCTCGTGGGCGTGAATCCCGACAACAGGCGTTGGGACGGGGTTCTGTTGCCTTTTGAGGCGGGGGATTTGGGAACCGTACTCCCCGAGGTCGCCGCGTCGCGCCGCCCCGTGCGCGAGATCACGATGGCGAAGGTCACGCTCAACGACGGGCAGGAGTTGTACGCGGTGAACGACCTGTTCATCGGGCAAAAGACGCACGTCTCCGCGCGGTACAGTATTCAGATTTCGGGCAAATCCGAGGAGCAGAGTTCCAGCGGCATCATCGTGTCAACGGGACTCGGTGCGTCGGGGTGGCTGAAGAGCATCGTCGAGGGCGCGTCACACGTCGCGGGTGCGAAATCGCGCGCGAAAGACGTGATACCCGCGCAATGGGACGCGGAATCGCTGCAATACACGGTGCGCGAGCCGTTTCCGTCGCGGTCAACGGGTTCGGAGCTTGTATTCGGGCAGATCGCACGCAGCAGACCGCTAATCGTCGTATCGCACATGCCCGAAAACGGCGTAATATTCAGCGACGGCATCGAAAACGACGCGCTCGAATTTCGCTCGGGCATTCGCGCGACAGTAGGAGTTGCGGATAAAAAGGGCGTTTTGGTTGTGTGAGGTGCAAAATCACGCCCTCACCCAACCCGTGTTTGCGTCACCACAATACCGCGTCCATTGAAAACAACCGCGCGTTGTGTTAGAATAATCCCGCAAGCTTGCTAAAACAATATGCGGGAGAAATTATATGGAAACGAATCAAATCGGAAAGAACATAGCGGCTCTGCGCCGCGAAAAGGCGCGAAGCAGGAGGAACTCGCCGCCGCCGTCGGTGTGTCGCCGCAGGCGGTGTCGAAGTGGGAGGTCGGCGGCAGTCCCGACATTGAGTTGCTGCCCGCGATTGCGGACTTTTTCGGTGTGTCGATAGACAAACTGTTCGGGCGCGATCTCGCGGCGGCGGACATCGGTATGGAAATCAGGAAATCGCTCCGCGGAGAGTTGGACAACGCAAAAGACTCGAGCGCGTACTTCAACAAGGTCATGGAATACTGCTGGACGCTGCAGATAGGCGCGTTCGCAACCGACGAGCATGGTTCGATCGACGACGCGGGGGCGCAACTGGGCGGTGATGTGCGGCTGCACTCGCAGATAATCCCGTCACGCGGCGGTCTTGCGAGCATCGGCATACGCGCGGACCACCGATACTACATCGTGATGCCAGAACCGAGTGACGGCTGGAAATTCGGCGGCACCGACGCATACGCGAAATTTTTCGCGTTTCTCGGCGAACCCGACGCACTGAGGACGTTGATGCTGCTGTACTCGCGCGCAATGACAGGCTTCACGCACGTGTGGCTCGAAAAGAACGCCAACGTGAGCCACGAGCGCGCGGAGGCGATTATCGCGCGGCTCATCGAGTACCGACTGCTGCTCGTGACCGAGATTGAACTCGACGACGAGCGCAAAACGGTCTATAACTTCAACGCAAACGCGATGTTCGTCCCGCTCCTGACCATGGCGGAGGACATAATAGCGCGCCCGACCAACTTCTACTTCAATTCCAGTTGGCGGCAGACGCCGCTGATAGCGGCAATTAACAATTAACAGTTAACAATTCGAATCACGAGTTGAACTGTGTGCAGACCAAAACAGGGCGGATAACAGATAACAGATACGGGGGTTTGGACGGGGAACAAACCCCCGCCGTCTGCGGACGGCACCCCCTTTCCGAAAGGGGGCAGAGTTGGACGTGGGACGCGTATGGGAACCAAGACCCGCACCCACCACCGCAGGGCGGCAGCGAAACGAGCCGCAGAGTCTTTTGATGTGACGTGACGCATTTGTCTCGCCTTAGCGAAGCAGAAACTATTGGCTATGGAGTGATTCGACGCGAACTCCGCAATTCTGCCGTCCTCGGTTAAAGGAAGTCGCGGTTTTTGCCCACCCTCGCCGCCGCTGCCCTTCTCGCGTCTCACGGAAGCGAGAAGGGCGCGGTGCGTTCCCTCCAACGAGCTTTGGTTACTTTCTCTCGACAGAAAGTAACGCCGC
>JAISJJ010000111.1 GCA_031261585.1 Oscillospiraceae bacterium | reverse complement strand
CGCCGAGAAGTTCGGCGCGGAGTTGTCGGAGATCAAGGAGTCCGTCGAGCGCGAGAGCGTCGTCCACGACCTGAAAATACGCGCGGCTATCAAGCTGATCCGCGAATCCGCCACGGCGACCGCACCCGAAGAGCATGACCACGACCACGATCATGACGGACATGACCACGATCACCACGATCATGACCATGACCACCACGACCACGACGGTCATGACCACGACCATGATCACGAGGAGAAGCCAAAGCCGAAATCGCGCGCGAAGAAAGCCGCCGCGAGTACCGAAGCCGTTTCGGACGACAAAGAAGCGACAGCGGAAAAGGCTCCCGCGAAACCGAAAGCTGCTCCCAAAACCCCGAAAGCCGCGAAACCCGCCGCGACGACGGCAGAGAAACCCGCAGCAAAGACCGAAGCAAAACCCGAAGAACCCGCCGCCGAAGCGCAGGAGAAGCCGAAGCCGAAATCCCGCGCCAAGAAACCGCCCGTAGCGGAGTAGTCGCGGCACAAACAGACTGAAATTACGCACAAAGCAGGGGGACGCCGCCCTCGGCGTTCCGTCTGCTGATAATAAAAGGAGGATTTTATTATGAGTTTAGTACCTTATGTAGTCGAACAGACCTCGCGCGGCGAGCGTTCGTACGACATCTTTTCGCGGCTGTTGAACGACCGCATCGTGTTCCTCGGCGAGGAGGTCAACGAGACGACCGCGTCGCTCGTCGTCGCGCAACTCCTGTTCCTCGAAGCACAGGATCCCGACAAGGATATCCAGTTCTACATCAACTCGCCCGGCGGTTCCGTGACTGCGGGATTCGCGATATACGACACGATGCAGTACGTCAAACCCGACGTGTCCACGATATGCATCGGCATGGCGGCGAGTATGGGCGCGTTCCTGCTTGCGGCGGGTGCGCACGGCAAGCGTTTTTCACTGCCGAACGCGGAGATCATGATTCACCAGCCGTCGGGCGGTTTCAACGGTCAGGCGACGGATATTCAGATTCACGCGGAGAACATTTTGAAGATCAAACAGCGTCTGAACCAAATTCTCGCGGACAACACGGGCAAAGCCATCGAGGTTGTGCGTGAAGCGACAGAGCGCGACAACTTCCTGACCGCCGAGGAGGCAAAAGAGTTTGGAATTATCGACAGTATTATTTCTAAGCATTAGGAGAGACGATGCCGAGAATTGAGGGGAAAGTGCCGACGTGCAGCTTTTGCGGCAGACGGCAGGACAAGGTAGAACGCCTGTTCCCGGGGCTGAACGCGACGGAAACCGTCGGCGTGTATATCTGCGATGCGTGCGTCGATCTGTGCATCGCGCTCATGGAGTCGGGAATGTCGGACGACCACTGGGACGAGTTCGCACGTCAGCAGGATTTGCAACTGAAACAACAGCAGAAGCCGCGCCCTGTGCAGCGTCCGAGTCTGCCGAAGCCCGCGATGATACGCGCGGAGCTTGACAAGTACGTGATCGGGCAGGACAGCGCGAAAGTCTCGCTCGCCGTCGCCGTGTACAACCACTATAAGCGCGTGTTTTTGGGGCATAACGGCGGTCTGAACGACACGGAGCTTGAAAAGAGCAACATTCTCATGATCGGTCCCACGGGTACAGGCAAGACCATGCTCGCGCGGACGCTGGCGAAGTTTTTACAGGTGCCGTTTGCGATTGCGGACGCGACGACGCTCACCGAGGCGGGTTACGTCGGCGACGATGTGGAGAATATCCTCGTGCGTCTGCTGATGGCGTGCGATTTCGACGTTGAAGCGGCGCAGTGCGGCATCATCTACGTCGACGAGATCGACAAGATCGCGCGCAAGAGCGAGAACACGTCGATCACGCGCGACGTGTCGGGTGAGGGCGTACAGCAGGCACTCCTGAAAATCGTCGAGGGCACCATCGCGAACGTGCCGCCGCAGGGCGGGCGCAAACACCCGCATCAGGAGTTCATTCAGGTGGACACGTCGAAGATTCTGTTCATACTCGGCGGCGCGTTCGACGGTCTGGACAAGATTATCGAGAACCGACTGGATCACAAAAACATCGGATTCGGCGCGGATATCCCGTCGAAGCACGAGCGCGATACGGGCGAGCTGTTCTCGCACGTGCAGCCGAACGACCTCGTGAAATTCGGGCTGATACCCGAACTCGTCGGGCGTATGCCCGTCATCACGACGCTGAAAAGTCTGCGGCGCGAGGACATGATACGTATCCTGACCGAGCCGCGAAACTCACTCGTGCGGCAGTACGAGACGCTGTTCAAACTCGACAACATCGACGTCGAGTTCACGGCGGACGCGCTCGAAGCCGTAGCCGACAGCGCGCTGAAACTCGGAACAGGCGCGCGCGGACTGCGCGGTGTGCTGGAAAACGCCATGCTGCACACGATGTTCGAGGCACCGTCAGACCCGCGCATCGAAAAAATCGTGTTCACCAAAGCCGCGGTACTCGGCGACGAGGAACCGACGGTAGTGAAGCGGTCAAGACTGCCGAATATTGTTTAATTGACGGTTGGCAATTAGGACGAGAGTTGCGGGGAACAAACCCCCGCCGCTTGCGAGCGGCACCCCCTTTCCGAAAGGGGGCAGAGACGGGAGACGTTGGACGGGAGTTTATTCGTCCGTTCTGCCATCGTCCGACGCATCCACCGTACGGTGCCGTAGCCCTCGTCCAACCTTGCCCCCTTTCGGAAAGGGGGTGCCGTCCGCAGACGGCGGGGGTTTGTTCCCGTCCAATGCGCAACGAGCACCAAGCCCCTAACACACAAACGGGCGGCAGCGAAACGCAGAGCATAACCTGCGGCGAAGCCGCAAGCAGAGCACGGGCAATCAAATGGAGGTATAATCTTGGCGTATAATAAAATTGAAAAAACGAGCCGCGAGACACTGCCGTTACTGGCGTTGCGCGGTCTTGTCGTATTTCCCGGTATGCGGCTGAACTTCGACGTTGAGCGCGACGTGTCCGTCGCGGCACTCGACGCCGCGAACAACAACGGGCGGCGCGTGTTGCTGATCACGCAGCGCGAGTTCCTGAAAGAGAATCCGCGCATATCCGACCTGTACGATGTCGGCACGATCTGCCACATCACGCAGATGCTGAAAATGCCCGGCGGCGGGGTGAAAGTCCTCGTCGAGGGGTTGACGCGCGCGAAAATCATCTCGGGAACGGACACGATGGGCTACTATCTCGCCGAGTGCGAGGGGATTACGGAGCCGAAACCGAGGAAATCGTCGGCGCGCTCCGAGGCGTTGATGCGCCGCGTGGTCGACCTGTTCGACACGTACGCGTCCATCTCGCCGAACGTCGCGCACGAACTCGTCATGCCGCTGCTCGGGATCACGGACGCGGGAAGCGCGGCGGACTACGTGATGCAGCACATGTTCATGAAGCACGAGCCGAAACAGCGCGTACTCGAAACGGTGCCGCTCGTGCGTCGTTTGGAGTTGGTGGCGGAACTGCTCGGACACGAGGTCGAGGTGCTCGCCGTTGAGCGCGAGATCGAGGAGAACATGTCCGAACGCATGGGCTCAAACCACCGCGAACAGATTCTGCGGGAGCGTATGCGCTCGATTCAATACGAGCTGGGCGAACTCGGCGGCGAGCCTGAGAACGAGTTCGACGTGTACCGCGAAAAAATCGCGGCACTGCACGCACCCGACGAGGTGCATGAGAAGCTGAATAAAGAGCTTGAACGCCTGCAAAAACAGGGGTTCGGTTCCGCTGAGTCGGCGGTACTGCGCACGTATCTCGATCAGGTGCTCGCGTTGCCGTGGAACACGCTGTCGAAGGAGAAACGCGACATCACGGCGGCGAAAAAGGTGTTGGACAGCGAGCATTTCGGGCTTGACAAGGTGAAAGAGCGCATCATCGAGTTCCTCGCCGTGCGGCAGATGAACCCCGCCGCGAAAGGCACGATTCTGTGCCTGCTCGGACCTCCCGGTGTGGGCAAAACGTCCGTCGCCATGTCGGTGGCGCACGCTACGGGGCGCAAACTCGCGCGGCTCAGTCTCGGCGGCGTACACGACGAGGCGGAGATTCGCGGACACCGCAAGACCTACGTCGGCGCGATGCCCGGGCGTATAATGGAAGCGATTACGCGCGCGGGGACGCGCAACCCGATACTCGTACTCGACGAGGTGGATAAACTCGGCTCCGACTATCGCGGCGATCCGTCGGCGGCGTTGCTCGAAGCTCTCGACCCCGAGCAGAACAACGCGTTCCGCGACCACTATTTAGAGGTGCCGTTCGATCTGAGCGAGGTCATGTTCATCACGACCGCGAACAGTTCGCAGACGATACCGCGCCCGCTGCTCGACCGCATGGAGGTCATCGAACTGGGCAGTTACACGGACATCGAGAAAAAAGAGATCGCAAAGCGTCATCTGCTGCCGAAACAGCGCAAGAAACACGGCTTGAAAGCCACACAGCTCAAAGTGTCCGACACCGCGCTCTTGGAGATCGCGGACGGTTGGACGCGCGAATCGGGTGTGCGTCAGCTTGAACGCGAGCTTGCGACGATTTGCCGCAAAGCGTCGACCGCGATTGCGCGCGGCGAACTGAAATCGCTGAGCGTCACACCGCGCGAGCTCGAAAAACACTTGGGACCGCGCAAGTATATCCCCGACGCGTCGAGTATCGGCGGCGAGGTCGGTCTCGTGCGCGGTCTGGCGTGGACGGAGGTCGGCGGTACGACGCTCGACGTGGAGGTCAACGTGTTGCCCGGTATGGGCGCGCTGAAACTCACGGGCAACCTCGGCGCGGTGATGAAAGAGTCCGCCGAAGCCGCCGTGTCATATATCCGCTCGCGCGCCGAAAAACTCGGCATCGACGCGGATTTCCACCGCAAGTACGATCTGCACATACATTTCCCCGAGGGTGCCGTGCAAAAGGATGGTCCGTCGGCGGGTATCACGATGGCGATTGCCGTCATATCCGCGCTGACGGGCGCGCCTGTGCGCCCCGATATCGCGATGACAGGCGAGATCACGCTGCGCGGACGTATTCTGCGCATCGGCGGTCTGCGTGAAAAGACGATGGCGGCGATGCGTTCAGGCGCGAAAACCGTCATAATCCCCGCCGATAACGAACGCGATCTCGAAGAGATTGACCAGACCGTGCGCCGCGCGCTGAACTTCGTGACGGCGCGGCACATCGACAACGTACTCGATGTCGCGCTCGACTTTGCGAACGCGGTGCCGCCGTCGTTCAAGCTACCCACGAAGCCTGAGACGAAGCCCGAAGCGGAGTTGCCGCAGGGCTTTACGCCGATTTCCGAGGAGCGGCCGTCCGTGCCGCTGCGCATGTGAGCCTTAATCTTCAAAGCGCGGAGTTCATCAAGTCGGCGGCAAACCCCGCCGACTTGATTCAGACCTCGATGCCGCTTATATGCTTCTCGGGCAAGTCGAATGTCGGCAAATCGTCGGTGATCAACCGTCTGCTGAACCGCCGCGACTTCGCCCGCGTCGGCGCGAAACCCGGCAAGACCGTGCATGTCAACTACTTTTCCGTCGACGGCAAGGTGCTGTTCGCGGATTTGCCGGGGTACGGTTACGCGCAGGTGGGACAGGTCGAGAAAGCGCGCTGGGCTAAGCTGTGCGAGGAGTTTTTCTCGACGCAGGCACTGACGCTCGGCGTTATGATCGTCGATTCGCGGCACAAACCCACCGCCGACGATCAGACGATGGCGGCGTGGTACCGCGAGACGGGCAGCCACGTTGTGGTCGTCGCGAATAAGCTCGACAAGGTGAAAAAATCCGAGCTTGCGGGGAATCTGCTGACGATTGAGGCGACGCTCGCGCTGCCCGACGCGGAGGTTCTGCCGTTCTCGGCTGAGACGGGTGCGGGGAGAGACGCGCTCGTCGCGATTATCAACAGGGCGGTCGGCTGACGGTATTGAACACGGAAAAGATGGGTAGTATACAATGAATTTCGATATATCGACGCTGACAGACGCGCTTCTGCGCATCATACCCGCGCTGTTCTGCCTGACGCTGCACGAGGTGGCGCACGGACTGACGGCTCTCGCGCTCGGCGACAAGACCGCGCAGATGCAGGGGCGGCTGACGCTGAATCCGATCAAGCACATCGACATAATCGGACTGCTCGCGATGGTGTTCTTGCGTTTCGGCTGGGCGAAACCCGTACCCGTGAACATGCAGAACTTCAAAAAACCGAAAACAGGCATGGCGATCACCGCGCTTGCGGGTCCCGTCATGAACCTGATTATCGCCGTCGTGTTCCTCGCGTTCCTGACGTTGATGTACGACGACGCGTACAGTCAGGTCGGGCAGCAGTCGTACCTGACACAGATGGTGTTCCAGACGGCGTGGCTCTCCGTCGCGCTCGCGGTGTTCAACATCATTCCGATACCGCCGCTCGACGGGTCAAAGGTGCTGTTCTCGCTCCTGCCGAACTCCGCGTACATGAAGCTCATGCGGTACGAGCGGTTCGGGTTCATCGTGCTGATCGTGTTCATCAACACCTCGTTTTTCGACCGCACATTCGGCTCGGCGACGCTGTGGCTCTTCAACGCAATCGGCGGCAGTCTGGGCATGTCGCCGTTCACGTTCGTATGAGCGAACTCGTCTTTCACCTGCCTGGCGCGCTGAAATCGCGCGGTGAGCAGACCGATTTCACGGGGCCGCTGTCGCTGATCCTGCAACTGCTGTCGCGCAGCCGCATTGAGGTGCGCGACATCAGCGTCTCGCAGATTCTCGAACAGTATCTCACGTGGCTCGACGAGATGGCGGAGATGGACCTCGATGTCGCGTCCGAATTTGTCGCGATGGCGTCGCACCTGATGTTTATCAAGTCCCGAACGCTGCTCGGCGACAGTGAACCCGAGGAGCTCGTCGAGCTGATCTCCTCGCTCGAACGGTTGCGAGCGACGGACGTGTACGCGCAGATCAAGCCGCTCGTGCCGACGTTTCAGACGATGTATTACAACGGCGCGGGGCTGATATGCAAGACACCCGAGTGGTTTGAACCCGACGAGAGTTATCGGTTCGCGCACGGTGCGGACGAGTTGGCGCGCGCGTTCGAGATGATCCTCCTGCGCACCGTGTCGCCCGACGAGGTCATGCGCTCCGTGCGTGGCAGTGCGCCGCGTCCTATCGCGTTCCCGATCGACACGAAGATCGCGGAGCTAACCGAGCGTATGCGCCGTTACGGCAGTGTCGAACTCGCGGCGGTGTTCCGCGAATGTACGGGGCGCAGTGAGACCGTCGCGGCGTTTCTCGCGGTACTCGAACTGTGCGCGGCGGGTCGCGCCACGCTCGACGAGGACGCGGGGCGGATACAATTAACAATTGACAATTAACAATTAACAAGGGACTTGACACCGAGCAAAAGAAGTAGTATACTTCAAAGTGAGGTGTCGCATGGCAAACAAGTATTTCAAGAGTTCTAAACTTTCAGAGGCGAAAGCGCGGGAG
>JAISJJ010000047.1 GCA_031261585.1 Oscillospiraceae bacterium | reverse complement strand
AGACCGCCGCGAGCAGTTCGAGGTCGAAACCCTGTTTTACGCCGTCCGTGTCCATCGAGTTGACGACGACTTCGCCCGCACCGTCGCCGACACCGCGCCGAAACCACTCGATCGCGTCCAGTCCCGTATCGACGCGTCCGCCGTTTTGGAACACGTGGAACGCGCCGTTGACACGCTTCACATCGACGGATAATACGACACATTGACTGCCGTACCGCCGCGCCGCGTCGCCGATAATTGCGGGATTCGCAACGGATCCCGAGTTCACGCTCACCTTGTCCGCGCCACGCGACAGTACGCGTTCGAAGTCGTCGAGCGAGCGTATGCCGCCGCCGACTGTGAGCGGAATGAACACCGATTTGGCGGCGTTTTCCAGCACGTCGATGAACAGCGAACGCCCCTCGTGCGACGCTGTGATGTCGTAAAACACCAATTCGTCCGCACCGCCGTCCGAGTACGCTTTCGCGAGTTCGACGGGGGAGTTCACGTCCGCGAGCCCCGCGAAATTCACGCCCTTGACGACGCGCCCGTCCCGCACGTCGAGACACGGGACTATACGTTTTGTTATCATATTTCACCCTCGCACAATTTTACAGCCGCACCGAGATCGAGCGTTCCCGCGTACAGCGCGCGCCCGAGAATCGCGCCGTACAGCCCGATATCGCGCAGTGCTGCGACGTCGTCAATCGTCGTCACGCCGCCCGACGCGACGATGTTCACGCCGAGTGACTGCATCTCGCGATACAGTTCGAGATTTGCGCCCGACAGCAGTCCGTCTTTGGAAATATCCGTCAATATAATCGTCGCGACACCGATATCGCGCATCTTTTCGCAGAAGTCGCGCGCCGTGAACGCGGACAATTCCGTCCAACCGCGCACCGCGACATAGCCGTCGCGCACGTCAACGCCGACAGCAATGCGCTCACCGAAGTCTCGCAGCAGTCCGCGCAACAGTTCGTCGTCGTACACCGCCGCCGTGCCGAGAATGACGCGCGCGGCACCCGCGTCCAGATATCGTTCGGCGACCTCGCGCGTGCGCACACCGCCGCCGATCTCGACGCGCAAGCCCGATTCGCGGATCAACTGTTCGACAACGGCGATATTCGGGGTGCCGCCGTCGCGCGCGCCCTCGAGGTCAACGACGTGAAGCCACGACGCGCCGGATTTGCGAAACCCCGCAGCCGTGAGCGCGGGGTCGTCGCTGTAAACCGTCATCTGTGCGTAGTCGCCGCGCGTAAGGCGCACGACCTTGCCGCCAAAAAGGTCAATCGCGGGAAGAAGAATCATTATGATGAGTCCTTATTTATATGGTATATATGGGGTAGACGTCTTGTATGGGCGGGGCTTTCCCACGCTGTCGATGTTGCGCGCCTTGCGGCGCGGGAGCTTCGCGTCAGGGTCTTGACGCGTCCTCCCCCTGTCACTTCGTGACATCCCCCTCATTGAGGGAGACTTTGGACGGGAGATACGCCCATCGTCCCTGCCTCCCTCTTAGAGGGAGGTGCCGTCCGCAGACGGCGGAGGGAGATCGCCCTCGTCCAAACCTTCGTAAACTGTTATTTGTTAATTGTTCATTGTTAATTGCCGTTAATTGCCATCATTTCCGTCTGCGATAATACGGTCTGCGGTTGTTTTTGCCGTTGATCGGTTCGGGTTTCGGCGCGGAACTGCCTATTGTCGGCACCTCGTCGGAGTCGTCGCGCACGACGCGCTCGGGTTGCGGCGACGGTTTCGGCGACTGTGGTTGCGGCGACTGTGACGGACGGTCGGATTGGCGGCGCGGCTGCTCGCGGTTCGCGGGACGCGCGTCGTTCGCTGTGGAGTTGTTACGACCGCGCGAATCGGGCTGTCTGCGGTTGTTGTTGGGTGCGGGGCGTGAGGTCGGGCGCGAGTCGTCGATCACGGGTTTCGGCGGCGCGGCGATCACCGACGGCTTGAAACCCGCCTCGGCGAGACGGTTTTCCGCTTTTGCCGCCTGATATTCCGCGCGGCGCGAGCGACCGCCCAACACGTCGAGTTCGTCGAAAGGGAATGTTTTGAGCGTTGTGTCGTTGCCGTCTTCAAGACGCACTTTCGCGGTGCCGCGCAAGAGATTGACGCTGGTCACGGTGCCTTTGCCGCCCGGTGTCTCGACGAACGCGTCGGTTTTCGGCGCGCGCTTCACGAGTTCCTGATACGCCTCCTCCTCGTACTGCAAGCAGCACATCAGCCGCCCGCACGTACCCGAGATTTTCGCGGGATTCAGCGAAAGCCCTTGCGTTTTCGCCATTTTTATCGACACGGGGTGGAAATCGTTCAGAAATTGCGAGCAGCAGAACTGTTTGCCGCACACGCCGAGACCGCCGAGCGCGCGCGCTTCGTCGCGCACACCGATCTGGCGCAGGTTCACGCGCGTGCGGAATGTCGCGTTGAGGTCCTTGACGAGTTCGCGGAAGTCGACGCGCCCGTCGGCAGTGTAGTAGAACGCGAGTTGCGAACCGTCGAAACTGTACTCCGCGGACACGAGCTTCATCTGCAACCCGAACTGTTCGACCTTGCGGCGGCATCTGACCAGCGCGTCGCGGTTGTTGTGCGTGAGTTCCTCGGCACGGCGCAAATCCGCGTCCGTCGCGACGCGTATCACGGGGCGCAACGGTTGCACGACGCGGTCGTCCTCTACCTCGTGGTTGCCGTCCGAGCAGGTGCCGAACTCCAAGCCTTTCGCCGTGTCGACGATGACCTTCGTACCCGCCTTTATGACGAGTTCGCGCGGGTCGAAGTAGTAGAATTTTCCGTTGGGGCTGTATTTTACGCTTATAACTGTTGTCATTGTTACATTCCTCAATCTGTTGAAAGTTCGGCGCACAATTTCGCCGCGATATGCGGTGTGCCGACGTTGTATTCGAGGTATTCCGCGCACTCGCCGACCGCGCGCCGCAGTGTCGCGATGAACTCGGCGGAGACGGTGCGATCGCCGCGCGCGTAATCCCGCGCGAGTGTCGCTGTGCGTTTCCGCAGCTCGTCCAGAAACGGCGCGACATCGGCGCGGTCGAGTTTTTCCAGCTCGAACGAGAACCGCGTCAACGCGGCGGCACCGTGACGCGCCGCGTCGAGAAAAGCGTCCGCGAGTTCCGTGACGCGCTCTGTTGCAACGGTCTTGGCGACAGAACCCGTGACTACGCGGCACCGTGACCGCACCGTCGCGATGAGACTGCCGGGCGCGTCCGTGCGCAGTATCAGCTGCACGTGTTCGGGCGGGTCTTCGAGCAGTTGCAGCAGCGCGTCCTGCGCGTTCACGCCGAGCGCGTCGGCGGGGTCGAGGATAAACACGCGCGCGTGGGCTTCGTTCGGCGCGATATTCGCCGTCGCGACGAGCGCGCGCGCCTGTTCAATCGAGATTTGACGCTTGTCGCGCGGTGTCGTCACGGTCTCAATATCGGGGTGAATGCCCGCCCGCGCTTTTCGGCAGTGCGCGCACACGCCGCAGGGTTCCGCACCGCCGCGCTCGCATATGAGTGCCGCCGCGAGATTGCGCGCATCGTCGGACGAACCCGCGACGATATACGCGTGAGTGTATAATTCCATAGCATATATTGTACACGTTTTGTGCTGATACGTCAAGCACGGATTTCATGCAGCATTTGGCACGTGTATCACGCGGTTTCGTGGGCAGATTATAGTTGCGTATATTGTTGTAATCTGTTGCAACGCTGTATCGCAACACACTTTCGCGAAAGGAAACCAATCATGTTTTTGGACAGGTTAGCCCTCGCGCTCGCCATAATCGGCGGGCTGAACTGGGGCAGCATCGGTATATTCAGATTTGACCTCGTATCCGCGCTGTTCGGCGGAGCGAACATCGCCGCCGCGCGCGTGATCTACACGATCATCGGCATCGCGTCGATCTGGTGCATCTCGCTGTTGTTCAGACACCGCGAGTATGACCGACACCCAGATAGGGTGTAACACGCGGGATATAGTAAAGGAGCCGGTGAGAGTCGGCTCCTTTTTGTACTGCGGAATAATTAATGACAGATTCGCATTATCGTAGGGGCGGGTCTTGACCCGCCCGTTGACCGCGTGACGGCGACGGGTCGGTCAAGACCGACCCCTACGACAGATTCGCGCTCAAAACCAAGCAATCAACGCCATGCGCCCACGCTTTGTGAACACGGCTACCGCATTTACTTTTTTCCGCGTTCCAACTCCCGTCATTGCGAGCCGCGCGAAGCAATCCAGTCCCCCGTTTCTCCGTCCACCCCCTCGCAAAACGCGAGATTTGACGAGGTTGCGGGGGTTCTGCATTGCTTCGCGCGGCTCGCAATGACGAGTGAAAAAGTAAATGCGGTAGCTGTGACTTTGTGAAAATTCGCTATGTACAACTTTGCACGATTATGGTATAATACAAAATTACAAGCAAATAGCATCAAAGGAGCATCTGAGCATGATGACAGAAATTCTCGAACTCTTAGAGCGCGACGCGACGCTGTCCGCCGCCGAGATAGCCGAGCGCATCGGACACGCCGAAGCGGAGGTCGCGGAGGAACTCGCCAAGATTGAGCGCGACGGCACGATTGCAGCGCGTGTCGCCGTCGTCGACTGGGACAGGGCGCGAGCTCGCGAGGGCGGTGTCGCCGCCCTGATTGAAGTAAAAATATCGCCGCAGCGCGGCGAGGGATATGACCGCATCGCCGAGCGCATCGCGCGGTACGATGAGGTAGAGAGCCTGTACTTGATGTCGGGGTCGTTCGACCTCGCGGTGATGATTCGCGCGCGGAATATGCGCGAGGTCAGCGAATTTGTGTTCGCGCACCTCGCGACTATCGACGGCGTGACGAGTACGGCGACACATTTTATAATGAAGCGGTACAAAGAGCGTCACATGGCGTTCGAGCCGCCTGTTGAGCAGGAGGAAAGGGGATTATTCGTATGATAGACTACGATTCTGTACTGTCGTCGTCGGTGAAATCGCTTGCGCCGTCGGGGATTCGCAAATTTTTTGATTTACTCGAAGACATGGACGACGCGATCTCGCTCGGCGTGGGCGAACCCGATTTCATCACGCCGTGGCACATTCGCGACGCGGGTATACGCTCGCTCGAAAAGGGATTCACGAAGTACACGGGCAACGCGGGATTGACGCGTCTGCGCACGGAGATTGCGGAGTATTTGAAGCGCAAATTCGCGGTGACATACAACGATAAATCCGAGATCATTGTGACCGTAGGTGGCAGCGAGGCGATAGACCTTGCCGTGCGCGCGCTCGTGAACGTCGGCGATGAGGTGATCATACCGACGCCGAGTTTTGTGTGTTACGGTCCGATAGCGGCACTCGCGGGCGGCGTACCCGTGTACATAGAGACGCGCGCGGAGAACGAGTTTCGCCTGACGGCGGACGAGCTGCGCGCGGCGATCACGCCGAAAACGAAGCTGCTGATCCTGCCGTACCCGAACAACCCGACGGGCGCGATTCTCGAACGCTGTGACCTCGAAAAAATCGCCGAGGTCCTGCGCGGCACGGACATCATGGTGCTGTCCGACGAGATATACGCCGAACTCACTTACGGCAGACGGCATGTGTCGATCGCGTCACTCGACGGTATGCGCGAGCGGACGGTGATCGCGAGCGGATTTTCAAAAGCGTACTCCATGACGGGGTGGCGGCTCGGCTACGTCTGCGCGCCCGAACCGATCACGAGCCAGATGGTCAAGATACACCAGTACGCGATCATGTGCGCTCCGACGATGAGCCAGTACGCCGCGATTGAGGCGATGCGCGAGGGCGATGACGACATCGAGGAGATGCGGCGCGAGTACGACAGGCGGCGGCGGTTGCTGCTCGACAGTCTGCGCGATATCGGCATCGACGTGTTCGAGCCGCGCGGCGCGTTCTACATGTTCCCGAGCATAGCGAAATTCGGGCTGACGAGTGAGGAGTTCTGCGAACGCTTTTTGGTGGAAGAAAAGGTCGCGATGATCCCCGGTACCGCGTTCGGCGCGGGCGGCGAGGGATTCACGCGCATCTGTTACGCGTCGTCGTCGGAGAATCTGCGCGAGGCGGTCGCGCGGCTGAAACGGTTCATCGAGAGGCTGTAATGGAGACGAACAGTTTGACATTGGTGTTCCCGACGGCGGAGCATGAGCGCGCCGCGCTGGCATATCGGCAGGAATATTTCGACATCGGCGTGCTCGATATAAACGGCGACGGTGGTCTCGACTACGCGTCGGATTACGGCGCGTGGCTGCTGAAAATCGCGTACGACATGACGACGGAACACGAGGGACACGTACCCGCAACGACGTATTTTTCGGTGCTCGGCGGTAAGATTATCGGCACGGTTCAGATTCGGCACTACCTGAACGCCGAACTCACGGTCAAAGGCGGGCATATCGGGTACGGTATCGCGCCGTCCGAACGCCGCCGAGGTTACGGCACCGCGCAACTGCGTCTCGCGCTCGAAAAGTGCCGCGAGATGGGGATAACACGCGTACTGATCACGTGCGCCAAGGAGAATATCGCATCCGCAAGGACGATTCAAAGGTGCGGCGGCGTGTTGGAGAACGAGGTAGACCACGAGGGCGGCGTTATACAACGGTATTGGGTGGAGTTGTGATGATGAACATGAGAAAACGTATAATCGCGCTGATACTCGCGGTTGCCGCGTCCGTGCTGCTTGTCTCGTGCGCCGCAGAAAAACCGACGGAGGTAAAGTTGACAATCGTCGAAACGGCGTGGAATAGTCGGACGGAACCTGCCTATACCGAGACGAGACGCGACACAGCGCGGCTGTGCATCGGTGACAATACTGCCGTTGAGTGGAACTCATGTGATGCGCTTATCACAATAAAGGATATCACCGACGACGGCGTAGTTGTGCGTTTCACCGCAAATGGCGTTGCGCCGTCCAACGAGCGCGGGAATTTCGACTTTGCGGCTGACGACGACTGGACGGTAACTATAAAGTACGGAGATGTATACTATATCGGGACACAGACACTTGACGCGGGAACGATATGGGCATTGGTGTTTGAAAAGCTGTAACAATGCGGATCATGAGCTGTGAAACCGCAACAGGGCGACCACATAGGGTCGCCCCTACACAAACCGAGAAACGTGAGCGGGAACCAAGACCCTGACGCACACCAACGTGCGGCAGCGAAACGAGCCGCAGTGTCTTTTGATGTGACGTGACGCATTTTTCTCGCCTTAGCGAAGCAACGCCTGTCGGTTTTGGAGTGATTAGACCCATACCCCTCAAATACTCCCGTCCTCGGTTAAAGGAAGTCGCGGTTTTTGCCCACCCTCGCCGCCGCTGCCGTTCGCGCGTCTCACGCAAGCGCGAAGGGCGCGGTGTCTCGGGGTCAAGGGGCTCGCAAGCCCCTGCGG
>JAISJJ010000046.1 GCA_031261585.1 Oscillospiraceae bacterium | reverse complement strand
CGGCTTATCGCGGAGTTCGAGCGGTTTGAAAACTTGCGCGGCGCGGAATAATAAGCATCCGCGTAAAACAGACATAAGTGGGCAGTATGCCCGTTATGAATAATTTTTGTCAATACAATCAGGAGGAACATCAGCATGAATAAGACTGAGCTTATCGCGAAAGTCGCAACCGCCGCAGGTCTTTCCAAGAAGGACAGCGAAAAGGCACTCGATGCCGTCGTCGACAGCATCACCGAAGCACTTGCAGCAGGCGACAAGGTGCAGATCGTAGGGTTCGGCATCTTCACCGTCAAGGACCGCGCCCCGCGCGTGGGACGCAACCCCAAGACACTCGAAACAATCGACATTCCCGCGACGCGTGTGCCGCAGTTCAAGGCGGGCAAGGTTCTCCGCGACGAAGTGGCGAAATAGGCAAAGCGAAAACAAAGGGGGCGCGTCGGAAGCAGTTTCGGCGTGCCTTTTGCTTAGGGAAAACAGTCGGATTTTCAAACAGAGGTGACTATGCGAATCGACAAATATCTCAAAGTCTCGCGCCTGATAAAACGCCGCACGGTGGCGCAGGAGGCGTGTGACGGCGGTCGCGTCACGGTGAACGGTCGCGTCGCGAAACCGTCGAGCGAGGTCAAGGTTGGCGACACAATAGAGGTGCGTTTCGGCGCGAAATATCTGCGCGTGACCGTCACCTCGGTAGACGAAAAGACAAGACCCGACGCGGCGGCGGCGATGTACGAGGAGAATTGACAGTTGACAGTTGAGAGTTGACAGTTAGGACGGGGAACAAACCCCCGCCGTCTGCGGACGGCACCCCCTTTCCGAAGGGGGGCAGGGATTGGACGGGGGTCCGTAGGGGACGCCGCCCTCGGCGTCCCGTCCCCGATAACGCTCAGACCCAAAAAACGGGACGCCGAGGGCGGCGTCCCCTACGCAAGATGGTGCAAGGTTGGACGCAGGAGCGAGAACCAAGACCCGCACACGCGCCAATGTGCGGCAGCGAAACGAGCCGCAGTGTCTTTTAATGTGACGTGACGCATTATTCTCGCCTTAGCGAAGCAACAACCATCGGTTTTGGAGTGATTAGACACGAACTCCGCAAACACTGCCGTTCTCGGTTAAAGGAAGCAGAGGTTTTTGCCCACCCCCGCCGCCGCTGCCGTTCTCGCGCCTCACGGAAGCGAGAAGGGCGCGGTGTCCTCGGGGTCAAGGGGCTCGCAAGCCCCTGCCGCCCTTTGGTTACTTTCGGCGGGTCGAAAGTAACGCCGCGCGGCGAGCGCGGACAGAGTTGCGAAAAGATTAAAGTAGCCCGCGACGCAAGTCGCGAGATGAATCGGTAATCAAGGGGATTCTTCGCTGCGCTCAGAATGACAGGAGGGTGCTCAGAATGACAGGAGGGTGCTCTGAATGACAGGAGTGGGCAAGTCACGTGCGTGAGATTCTTCGCTTCGCTCTGAATGACAGAAAAGGTGCTCTGAATGACAAAAACGGTGCTCAGAATGACACAGACTGTGCAGAATGACAAAGGGGCGATGACATCGCCCCCTGCGAGGACGTGAGTCTCGAATCGACATGATAAAGTAAGGTAATCAATGAGTAACACGCCAAACAATATCCCACCCGAAAAGCGCAAAGGCACATTCCGCTGGGATACAAAATATCTGTACTGGGGCATCACCGCGACGAGCGTACTGGTGGTGACTCTGCTGTGCTATACGCTGTTCACGCAGTGGCAATCGGGGCTTCATTACATACAGGTCGCGCTCAACGTGCTGTCGCCGATACTGATCGGACTTGTTATCGCGTACCTGCTACTGCGTCCCGCAAAGTTTTTCGAGCGCGTGGTATTGAAACGCGTCGGCTCGAAACGCAAACCTGAGACGGGGCGCAAGATACGCCGCGCGTTGTCGATTCTCATCGTCGCGGTCATCGGGTTGGCGTTCGTCGTCGGTGTGCTGTGGCTGATTCTGCCGCGTGTCTATGAGAGTTTGCAGTCACTGCTCTCGAATTTACCGGGCTATTTCCGCGTCGCTCTGGGTTGGGTGACGCAGATTATCGAGGACAACGAGGAGATCGGCAATTATATTGTCAACGCGACGACGAACCTCTCCGAGTTCATCACGAACTTCATTCAGGAGCGCGTCATCGGGCGCATCGACACGATACTGATATCGCTGACGACGGGCGTGTTCGGCGTGTTGCGCGGCTTGATCAACGTGCTGATCGGGATTGTCGTCGCGGTGTACGTGCTGTACAACCGCGAGGCGTTCAGCGGACACATGAAAAAAGGGCTGTACGCCGTCGCGAAACCGCGCCGCGCCGAGCAGACCATGCGCATGATGCGCTTCATCGACAAGACGTGCGGCAACTACATCATCGCGCAGCTCATCGACGCGCTGATATTCGGTGTCGTGTGCTATATCGTGTTCTCGATTTTCCGTATGCCGTACGCGCTGCTCATGGCGGTCGTCGTCGGCGTGACGAACGTCATACCGTTCTTCGGACCGTTCATCGGCGGCATACCATGCGGGTTGCTGCTGCTCTTGGAGTCGCCGACGAAATGCTGGATATTCGTCATAGCTATCGTTATTTTGCAGCAGCTCGACGGCAACGTACTCAACCCGCGTATTCAGGGCAGCTCGATAGGTCTGTCGGGGTTCTGGATCGTGTTCGCGGTCACGGTGGCGGGCGGACTGTTCGGGTTCCCGGGATTTGTGCTCGGCGTACCCGTGTTCGCGGTCATCTACAAGGTGCTCGGCGAACTGGTATCGCGCCGCCTGAAAAAACGCGGACTGCCGCCCGAGTCGGAGGCGTACGAGCAGTCGGGCGCGCTCGACATCGCCGACACGGGACAAAACGGCGCACCGCCCGTCGGCGAGGACGGCGAGGTGCCGCCTGTTGAATAAACTGCGCGCGCTGTGGGCGCGTTATAACAACGAGACGCTCAGATACCTCATCGCGGGCGGCACGACGACATTGCTCGACCTCGCACTGTTTCTGCTGCTGAACCACGTGGGTGTCGAGGAAACAGTCGCGAGTTACGTGTCCGTCGCGGTGGCAATCGCGTACGCCTACGTCGTCAACAAGCTGTTCGTGTTCCGCAGACACGCGGAAAACGGCTCGGCACTCGCGCTCGAACTGTTGAAGTTCCTCGGGGGACGCGTGTTCACGATGGCGGTCGAGCATTACGGCACCGTGTGGCTGCTGGGTCTCACGGGGCGCGCGTTCATCTCAAAAAGCGTGATGATCGTCGTCGTGTTTGTGCTGAATTACATCATCAGCAAGCTGCTTGTGTTCCGCAAAGGCGGGAAACACGCAGATGAGCGCGAAAACAAGTGAGGATTACCACAAGTTGCGCGGATAATCCATTGTTTTTCGCACAATTTGTGGTAAACTTAGAGTAGGTTATAAGAAATTAACACAATGAGGTGTTTATTATGTCAACCAAGCGCAAATTTAAGACCATGGACGGCAACACGGCGGCGGCGCACACCGCGTACGCGTACACCGACGTCGCGGCGATCTACCCCATAACACCGTCGTCGACGATGGCGGAGCTTGCCGACGAGTGGTCGGCTAACGGGCGCGAGAACATCTTCGGACAGACCGTGCGCGTCATTGAGATGCAGTCCGAGGGCGGCGCGGCGGGCGCGGTACACGGTGCCGCACTGTCGGGCGCGCTCGCCACGACGTTCACAGCGTCGCAGGGGCTGCTGCTCATGATCCCGAACATGTTCAAGATCGCGGGCGAACGTCTGCCCGTCGTGTTCCACGTGTCCGCGCGGACTATCGCGACGCACGCGCTGTCGATCTTCGGCGACCACTCGGACGTTATGGCGTGCCGTCAGACGGGCTTCGCGTTTCTCGCGTCGAACTCGCCGCAAGAGGCGATGGATCTCTCTGCCGTGGCGCACATCGCCGCGCTCGACGCGTCGCAGCCGTTCGTCCATTTCTTCGACGGCTTCCGCACGTCGCACGAGATGCAGAAACTCGCCGTGTGGGACTATGAGACGCTCGCGTCACTCGTCGACCGCGACGCGATAGCCGCGTTCCGCGCGCGCTCGAACAACCCCGAACATCCGCACCTGCGCGGCTCGGCGCAGAACGGCGATATCTTCTTTCAGGCGCGCGAAGCGTCGAACGCGCACTACGCCGACGTGCCGAACGCCGTAATCCGCGCGATGGACAAGGTCAACGCGGAGATAGGCACGGACTACAAACCGTTCAACTACTACGGCGCGGCGGACGCTGAGCGCGTCATCGTCGCCATGGGTTCCGTGTGCGAGACGGCTGAGGAGGTCGTGGACTACCTCGCGGCAAAGGGCGAGAAAGTCGGGCTTGTCAAGGTGCATCTGTACCGCCCGTTCGCGACGGAGTTGTTGCGCGCCGCGATACCGACCACCGCGAAGAAAATCGCGGTACTCGACCGCACGAAAGAGCCCGGTTCTGTCGGTGAGCCGCTATACCTCGACGTGACGACCGCGCTTGCGAACACGGGTGTCACCATCGTCGGCGGGCGGTACGGTCTCGCGTCGAAGGATACGACACCGGGTCAACTGATTGCGGCGTTCGAGAACCTCAAATCCGCGCAACCCAAGAACAGTTTCACAATCGGTATCGACGACGACGTGACGCATCTGTCGCTGCCCGTTACGGTCGAGCCGAACACCACGCCGAGCGACATCGTGTCGTGCAAATTCTGGGGTCTCGGCTCGGACGGCACCGTCGGCGCGAATAAGAACAGCATCAAAATCATCGGCGACCACACGGACAAGACGGCGCAGGCGTACTTCCAGTACGATTCGCGCAAATCGGGCGGCGTGACGATCTCGCACCTGCGTTTCGGCGATTCACCGATCAAGTCGGCGTATTACGTGTCGCAGGCGGACTTCGTCGCGTGTCACAACCCGAGCTACGTTGAAAAGTACCCGATTGCGAAGGACGTGAAGCCCTACGGCGCGTTCCTCATCAACTGTCCGTGGGACGCGGACGAACTCGGCGAACACCTCGACGCGGCGAGCAAACGCTATATCGCGGACAACAACGTGCGCGTGTACACGGTGGACGCGGTGGCAATCGCCAAAAAACTCGGACTGGGCAACCGCACGAACTCCGTGCTGCAATCCGCGTTCTTCAAGCTCTCGAACATTCTGCCGATCGACGAAGCGGTGAAATACATGAAAGACGCGGTGCGCGCGTCGTACGGCAGCAAGGGCGAGGACGTCGTCGCGATGAACGACGCGGCTATCGACGCGGGTCTCACGGAAGCGCGCGAGATAACGGTGCCGCAGTCGTGGAAGTCGCCGAGTGCCGACGTTATCCCGACGGCGCCGCTGACGGGCGCGAGCGCGAAACTCGCGGCGTACGTCACCGACGTGCTGACACCGATGAACGCCATGTCGGGCGACAGTCTGCCCGTGTCCGCGTTTTTGAGCACGGACGGCGGCTCGTTTATCCCCGCGGGAACCGCCGCGTTCGAGAAACGCGCGATAAACTCGGAAGCTCCCGAGTGGATACCCGAGAACTGCATACAGTGCAACCAGTGCGCGTATGTCTGCCCTCACGCCGTCGCGCGTCCGTTCGCGCTCGACGAGACGGAGCTGAAAAACGCGCCCGAGGGGTTCAAATCCGTAAAAATGACGGGCAAGGGCAACGAAGATCTCGCGTTCTCGATCTGCGTCTCCGCGCTCGACTGCACGGGGTGCGGTTCGTGCGTCAATGTCTGCCCCGCGAAGAATAAGGCGTTGAAACTCGCGCCGATAGCCGACGCGGCGGCGGAGCAGAAGCACTACGATTACGCGTATCACAACGTGACCGCGAAAGAGACGGGGTTCAGCGCGGCGACGGTCAAGGGTTCGCAGTTCAACGCGCCGCTTTTGGAGTTCCCGGGCGCGTGCGCGGGCTGCGGCGAGACACCGTACGCGAAACTCGTGACGCAACTGTTCGGAGACCGCATGTACATCGCGAACGCGACGGGTTGCAGCTCGATATGGGCGGGTTCCGCGCCGAGTACGCCGTACACGGTCGGCAAAAACGGCAAGGGTCCCGCGTGGTCAAACAGCCTGTTCGAGGACAACGCGGAGTTCGGTCTCGGCATGGCGACGGCGGTAAAACAGCGTCGGGAACGGCTCGTCGCGCTCGTAAACGCGTTTGTCGAGCGGCAGAAAACACATGAGTACAAGTCGCCCGCCGTGGCGGCACTCGAAAAGTGGCTCGCGGTGCGCGACGACGGCGACGCGTCCAAGGTTGCGGCGGCGGAACTCGTCGATGTTCTGACGGACGCGACGACATTCGACCCCGAGGAGCGCGACGGGTTCAATGCACACGCGCCCGAGTTCTTCGCAAAAGTCTGGAACACGGAGCTTGACCGTTGCGAATGTCCGACGTGCAACGAAGCGCGCGAGATTCTTGCGATGAGCGACCTGTTCGTCAAGCAGTCGCAATGGATTTTCGGCGGCGACGGTTGGGCGTATGATATCGGGTACGGCGGTCTTGACCACGTGCTCGCGTCGGGCGAGAACGTCAACGTATTCGTGTTCGACACGGAGGTGTACTCCAACACGGGCGGTCAGTCGTCGAAAGCGACGCCGATCGGCGCGGTAGCGCAGTTTGCGGCGGCGGGCAAGTCCGTGAAGAAGAAAGATTTGGCGCAGATCGCGATCAGCTACGGTTACGTCTACGTCGCGCAGGTCGCGATGGGCGCAAATTACCAGCAGACGCTCACTGCGATACGTGAGGCGGAAGCGTACGACGGTCCGTCGCTCATCATCGCGTACGCGCCGTGCATCAACCACGGTGTCCGCGCGGGTATGGGCAAGAGTATGGCGGAGATGAAGAACGCCGTTGCGGCGGGGTACTGGAATCTCCTGCGCTACAACCCCGCGCTCGCGCTCGCCGGCAAGAATCCGCTCACGCTCGACAGCGGCGAAGCGACGGCGGAATACCGCGACTTCATCATGGGCGAGGTGCGGTACTCATCGCTCGCGCTGAGTTTCCCCGACCGTGCCGAGGACTTATTCGTGCGCGCCGAGGACGCTGCAAAGGCGAAGTACGAGGGATTGGTGCGGCAGAAAGAATCGCTGGATAAATAGGGGCGCGGTTGCGGTGTTAATATAAAGGTTCCGTCTCGATTCGAGTCGGAACCTTTTCTTTGGTGGCGTTGGGGAATATGTGTATAAACTGACATTATATGAAAGAATTTATGGAAATAACCAAAATAACCCTTGACAAGTTCGTACAGTTATGGTAAAATTATGATACTATAATAAATGGGAGGTCTGCCATGAAACGAAACATAGCTATCATCCTTGTCGCGGCGATTCTGTGTGCCGCAATTCCGCTCGCACCTGTACAAGCAGCGCATCAGCACAACTACATATTAATTGGTTACACCACACCATATACACTGTATGATATCACGGGTCATCGAACGGTGCAGGATCGTACATACGAGTGCAGTTTGTGCCATCAGTTATTATTTGAATCGATACCTATTTCGACATCGCCGCACACCAGCACGTCCGTCGGCGTTACATTGATAGGAAATCTTGATGGTGTGCATACGCACAGACAGACGATCACGTATACTTGCTGCGGGATCCAGTCTGTAACAAATGTACTACATATTGGATCACCCTGTCAGATGCCTTTTGGGTTACAGTTGAGCGAGTAGGTGAAACCTATGCTGTTTTTTAAGGGTACGTACAGCGCACGCAGCACTGCCGCGCTTGCGGTGCTGTGCGCGCTGATTGCCGTTTTGCTCACCGCTTGCTCCGATTCCTCTGTGAACGAGAGCATAACGCCGTCGCCGTCTGCGGCGATAACGGCAGAACAGGACGGTGAACCGCAGTTTGTCGTAAATGAGTACCTTCTGTTTGATGTTACCAACATTTTCGGAGGAGCATCCTCCGTTTTAACGTGCGTAGCATCGCCGCTCGAGAAACGCGCTGCCGATAAGATAGCTCAAGATATTGGAGAGATCGGTGCCGCGAATACATTTGCCGTAACGGTATCGCACGCGGGAGATGGCGGTTTGCCGGAGCGATATGTCGTCGCGCTGAAGGTGATTAGCGAGGGCGGTGTGCCGAACGACAAGTTTACCGCAATTCAGCGGTATGAGATACGTTTTTTCACGCAGTTCGGCGAGGGTATCGCTCCGCCTGCGAGCGATAATGGAATTGGCGCGCTGCTTTTTACGTATGTCTGCGCGAGAGTATAAGCGTTCGCCTACGGTTGCCGTCCGCAATTAAAAGCGCGTCAGGCAAACGCTCTCTCTGATTACTCAAAACCATAACGCTGCTTTGCAGTTGTGGTGTGAGCATTTTTGCCTCTGTCGCACGCCAAACGCACCCCTAAGGCAAAAGGTTTTCACTTCGCGAAAAGGACGTGGGGTGCGACGAGCTTTTTAACAGTATGTAACAACGAGCCGCCGTCATGCAGACAGTCTGCGTGACGGCGGCTTTTTGCGTTGCGGCGACAACCGAAAAAGTGCGGCAGAAAGCCAATGGGGGTGTTTGACAGAAAATATTACATTTTACGGAAAAAGCTATTGACAAAGTATCCCATTGGTGATATAATACATTTGCTTGCAGGCGACACGCACTCACCCGAATAAAAATCATAAGGAGAACCTACCATGAAAAGACGCGCGATATCAGTCTTTACGCTGCTGTGTATGCTGTCCTTGCTGTTGACCCCGAGTGCTTTCGCGGCGAGCCGCGATGTCGCGGTCGGTGCTGCGGTCACGGAACTGACGGCGACGAGATTCGAGGACGACAATCAGGGCATGGTCACGCAGAGTTCGGCATCGATGGGTACGAGCGTAACCGCGACGGCAACGGCGGCTACGCACACAATCAAAATAAAAGCGACGTTTTACGGTCTGCCGCCGATACCGCTCATCATATACGGGTCGGTGGCGTATCGCGCCAAACAGTACCCCTCGGGACCTACATACACGGGCGAGTTGACATCGGGGAACAGTTGGCAGTATTCATTCGTCGCGCCGCAGGGTTCTATCTGGGAGATAATCTTCTCGGGAACCCCGTGGACGGGGAGCGTTAACCTCCCCGTGGACGACACGTATATTGTGGTTTTTATGCCATGAGCAGAAAGGATTGACGTATGTCCATACAAATAACAGAGCTGAATCCGAACGAGCCGTTGATAGAGCAATTTGACGCGTTGAGCAAAGTCAGCGTCGGCGAAAGAGTTGCGGTGAACGGACCGTTTCGGACAGGCATCTCGCTCACACTCGCGGAGATCAAGCGGCGCGGTACGACGGCGGCGGAGCTTGCGTACGCGTTGGAGATCGACGTCGCTGTAATCGAGAGGTTGTACGCCGCGCTGGACGAGTCCGAGGTTCTGCGCGAGGCGACCACTGTTGTGGCGTTGTACGACCCGCTCGCGGAGCTGCTCATAAAGGAGAAACTCATAAGTTGCGAGCCTGAGTGGACGCCGCCGCGCGGAGCCGAAGATGTTTTTGCGGCATTGTATCCGACAGGTGAGCAGTGGCAGATTTCGCGGCTGGAATTTGCCGTGCAGAAATATCTGGGCGTTCTGCGCAACGGTATGCCGCCCAATTACGACATACGGGACATAACGGGAATCAGGAATTAACCTCACAGGGGCGGTCAAAGACCGCCCCTGTCGCGTTACTTGAAGGTTGCGCAACTTTTTGTACAAATCCGCAAAAAACATCTTGCGAAATGCCGCGGTATATGGTACAATACGCACAATTAGCGCACATAGCGCGAGCAGCAATTGCCGATTGGCACAAATTATCCGAAAGGAGTGCGGCGCAGCCTATCGCGCTCGCCGCGACAACAGACATGGCGGAAGTCAACTTTTTCGAGGCATGGGGCAAAGAGAATCCCGACACACTGAAAGCGTTCTTCGAGTATGCGGGCGTGATCCAGAACAAGTGCGGACTGGACGAAAAGACGTTCCAGCTCGTGTACATCGCGATTCAGGCATCGCGCGGCGGCATCGGCTCGGTGTCGGGTCACTCGGCGTTCGCGAAAGCGGCGGGAGCGACACGCGAGGAGGTCATCGGCGCGGTACTCGTGACGCTCATGACAAGCGGCATCAACGGCGTAGCCGACGCACTGACAGCGGCAATAGCAGGCTACGACGGAGCGGCACCAATTGGCAATTAACAATTAACAATGAACAATTAACAATGGGGACGGGAGTTGCGGTTTGATCGCAACTCCCGTCCTGTTCTCGAAACTGTTAATTGTTAGTGCAAATCACGAGTTGAACCCGTGTGCAGACCAAAACAGGGCGACCACACAGGGTCGCCCCTACACAACCCAAGACACGTGCGCGAGAGCCGAGACATTTACACGCGCCAACGTGCGGCAGCGAAACGAGCCGCAGTGTCTTTTGATGTGACGTGACGCATTTGTCTCGCCTTAGCGAAGCAGGAACCGTCGGTTTTGGAGTGATTAGACTCAAACACCACTGAATCTGCCATCCTCGGTTAAAGGAAGTCGCGGTTTTTGCCCACCCTCGCCGCCGCTGCCGTTCGCGCGTCTCACGCAAGCGCGAAGGGCGCGGTGTCTCGGGGTCAAGGGGCTCGCAAGCCCCTGCGG
>JAISJJ010000038.1 GCA_031261585.1 Oscillospiraceae bacterium | reverse complement strand
CGGGACGCCGAGGGCGGCGTCCCCTACGAGAATTGCGTTCTATATAGTTTCAGCCCATGCGACAATGGCTGACGGGCGGCCGATGACCGCCCCTACGCGTTGCGTTATTTGGGATTGCGCAATATTCAGGACGGGGGTTGCGGCGCAAACCGTAGCCCCCGTCCTGCTCTCGTAAAATTGTTAATTGTTCACTGTTAATTGTTAATTGTCTTTGCGTTGCTTATCATCAATTTCACGCGGTTTTCCTGATTTATCCTTGTTGCTCCCGGGTCGTAGTCCACCGCTACGATGTTGCTGTCGGGGAAGTCGTCTTTCAGGCGGCGGATCATGCCCTTGCCTACTACGTGGTTCGGCAGGCACCCGAACGGTTGCGTGCAGACGATGTTCGGTGTACCCGAGTGTATGAGTTCGAGCATCTCGGAGGTCAGGAGCCACCCCTCGCCCATCTTGTTGCCGTACCCGAGGTAGCCCTGAATCAGCCGTTTCAGGTCGTCGAACGTACCCATCGGGCGGAACGCGGGCTGCGTTTTCACCGCGCCGATCATGATGCGCTGCAACGACGCGATGTACTTCTCGAACGCGACGCAGAACCATTTTTTCAGCGTTGAGCCGCCGTACAGGTCAACGTCCGTCGAGCGGTTGTGGATTTTGAACATCATGAAGTCGGTGAGACCCGGCACGACGGGTTCGCACCCCTCGTTCAGCAGAAATTCTTCGAGATTGTTGTTGCCGAGCGGCGCGAATTTGACGTAAATCTCGCCGACGACACCTACGCGCGGTTTCGCGGCGCGCTCGACGGGTATCGCGGCGAAGTCGGCGGCGATTTTCGGCAGTACGCCGCGCATCTGCCGTCCCGTCATGCCGCGTCCGCGCTTGAACAGCTCGGTGATTTTCAGCGTCCACGCGTCGATGAGTGCCTGCGCCGCGCCGCGCTCGATTTCGTAGGGTTTCACCTGATTCGCGATCCACGTGATGAAGTCGCCGTAGATCATCGCGGCGGCGAGACGGCGCACGAGCGGCACTGTCAGCTTGAATCCGGGGTTCGATTCAAGCCCCGACATATTGATCGACACGACGGGGATATCGGGGTACCCCGCCTTGATGAGCGCGCGGCGTAGCAGGTGGATGTAGTTCGACGCGCGGCACCCGCCGCCCGTCTGCGATATGAGCAGAGCGACCTTTGTCGGATCGTATTTCCCCGATTTCACCGCGTCGATGAGCTGCCCGATCACGAGCAGCGCGGGGTAACACGTGTCGTTATGGACGTACCGCAACCCCGTCTCGCGTATCGCGTCGTGCGTCGTGGTCAACAGTTCGACATTGTACCCGAACAGCTTGAACACCTGCCCGAGCAGCGTAAACGTCACAGGCACCATCTGCGGGAACAGTATCGTATAGTCGCGCTTCATCGCCTTGGTGAACAAAACGCGATTGGTTTTGGGATCGCGGGTCAATTCGGACATATAAACCTCAATTTTGACAGTGTGCTGTTGACTGTGCTTGCGCTGTTGGCGCAGACAACTTTTATCTTTTCGCAACTCTGTCCGCGCTCGTTTCGCTGCCGCACGTTGGTGCTCGTCAGAGTCTTGGTTCCCTTGCGCAGGACGGGGAACAAACCCCCGCCGTCTGCGGACGGCACCCCCTTTCCGAAAGGGGGCAGGGTTTGGACGTAGGTTACAGCGGTGGATGGCGGACGCATTTGACGATTACAGAACGGGTGAAAAATCCTCGTCCAACGTCCCTCGTCCTCTCCCCCTTTCGGAAAGGGGGTGCCGCTCGAAGGCGGCGGGGGTTTGTTCCCCCGTCCAAACTCCCGTAACTGTCAATTGTCAACCGTTAACTCTCCTAAACGCCCTCGGCACGGGTGCCTTGAAGCTCATGAGCTTGCCCGTCTCGGGGTGCGTCAGTTCCAGCAGATGCGCGTGGAGGGCGAGCCGTCCGAGCGGGTTCGTCGCCGCGCCGTACTTCTTGTCGCCCGCGACGGGGTGCGATATGCCGCTCATCGCGACGCGAATCTGGTTCTTGCGCCCTGTGTGCAGTCGGATATCGAGCAGCGCGTAGTCCGTACCCGCGCGCAGAACGCGGTATTCGGTGACGGCTTCCAGTCCGTCTCCCGATATTTTCGAGTCGTAGACGACGTGCGTCGAGGTCTCGCGTAACCACGAGATGATCGTGTCCGAGGATTTTTCGGGTACGCCCTCGACCAGCGCGGTGTACCCGCGCGTTTTCACGAGTTCCGACCAGTTGTCCTGCAACAGCAGCTTCATCTTCTCCGTTTTCGCGGCGAGCAGTACGCCCGACGTGTCGCGGTCGAGACGGTGGACGATGAAAATCCTGCCGCGCGGGTCGCGTGACTGCACGTGTTCGGTGAGCAGACGGTACGCCGTCCTGTCGCGCTCGCGCTCCGTGGCGACGGACAGCAACCCCTCGGGTTTGTTGAACACGATCAGCTCATCGTCCTCGTACAGCACCCCCGTGAGATCGTCCCCGTGCGACGGCGGCAGCACCGTCACTATATGCCCGCGCTTCAATCGGTGATTGTACTGCGTGACAACGGCACCGTTCACGAGAACGGCGCGGTATTTGAGCATCGCCTTTGCGTTGCGCCTGTCTTTCGGCGGCAGTGTCTCCGATAAAAACGTCAGCAGTTCGCACTCGCGCTCGACGGTGTACTGCCTTGTCGTCGATTCTTTCTTAATTACAGCCGCACCCATATCGCGGGGCGCACGCCGCACTTGTGGCTCACGACATAGCCGCCCTCGCTGATCGCGCCGTTGTCCGCGACGACGGCGGCGTAATCCGCTTCCAAACCCTGTGACCGCAACCAGTACGGGTCGCGCGTCGTGCGTGAGCGGTCGTCCGCGAAATAGCCGCGCGCCTCCTCGATACTGAGCAGGAACACGCTGCCGAGCGTCTCGTCCGACACGATTATTCCTTGATCAGACTCGCTGAACGCGGTGCCGTAAAACGCATCGTTCAGCCACTCGCGCAGACCGCTGTTCTCCCACGAAACCGCCGTGTCCTTGTTGTGGTACGCGCGTTTCACGAGGTTGCGCTCCGTGACGAGCAGTGTCGTGCCGTCGCGCTCGTCGAGTTTGCGCCACACAATCGGGCTGTTGTTGTACAACCCGAACGTCACCGCGTCGCCGTACGTGTTGACCTTCGCTTCCTCCGACGGAATCTCCGACGCGGTGGGCGGTGCGGCGTCTGCGGTCGGTGCCGTGCGTGTTATGGGTGCGGTTTTGGGCGGGCGACCGCCTTTTTCGTCCGTCAGGCGGTGCAACATTTCGTTGTTCTCGCCTATCGCGTACGCGGTCCACGACGCAACCCACGAGATGAGCGAACCGACCACCGCAACCGCCGCGAACGCCGCGACCCCGAGCAGCGCGTTGCCCGCGCCGACAGAGAATCCCAGCAGGAGACCCCCCGCAATCGACAGCACGATGCCGATGATCGCGACGGCTTTCGCCAGAGTTTTGAGCTTTTTCCCGATGCCGATGAACATGATATTTCCCTCCGTATTTGTGGTTATTTTACCAATTTTATCCGCTTGTCGCGTTCGAGCATCTCACTCTCGCGGTACAGCACGAATTTTGAGCCGATTGTCTGCACAATCTCAGATTTCGTAGCCGTCGCAAGGTTTTCCGCGACCTCGCGCGGCGTTAACCCCGCGTTTTCGAGTACGCGCCCCTTGACGATCTCTCGCGCTTCGAGCGCGTTATTCGCCTGCATGGCGATATTTTCGGTCACGCCGCCCTTGCCGACGTGCAAAATCGTGTCCGCCGTGACCGCGAGTCCGCGCAATTGCGCGCGCTGCCGTGAATTAATCATTGTGTAAATACCTTTCTAATTTTTCGGAAAACTCACGCACCGCAAGCCCCCTGTGCGACATCGCGTTTTTCTCCGCCGCCGTCAGTTCCGCCATTGATTTGCCGAATTGCGGCAGCCAAAACACGGGGTCGTACCCGAATCCGTTATCGCCGCGCGTCTCGCGCGCAATCTCGCCGTGACACTCGCCGTCCGCGCGTAGCTCGTCCCCGTTCGGGAACACACAGGCGATTGCGCACACGAATTTCGCCGCGCGATCCGTTGCGCCGTCTAAGTTTTTCAGCAGTAACGCGATGTGCGCCGCGTCGCCCGACGTGCCGCCGTACCGCGCGGAGTATACCCCCGGCGCACCGTCCAGCGCGTCGACGCACAACCCCGAATCGTCCGCAATCGCAGGCAATTTCGCGGCGGCGCAGTACGCGCGGGCTTTGAGCAACGCGTTGTCGCGGAATGTCTCGCCTGTCTCGTCCACATCGAGGTCAAGCCCGATATCCGATGGTGCGAGCAGTCGAATCCCCTGCGGCGCAAGGAGTTCCCGCATCTCCGCGATCTTGTGCGCGTTCGACGACGCGAGTAAAAACGTGTGCGACGCGTATGTCTCGCGCGTCAGTATCAGCGCATCGCCCTCAACGCGCCGAAATCCAACGGCGTGAAACAGTTTTTCGGCGGCGGCGTACGCGTAATCCTGCGGAAACTCGCAGTACACCGCATCCAAACCGCGCTCAAAAAACGCAACGTCGAGCAGCGACCGCAACGCTTCCGTACCGTAACCCCTGCCGCGCTGTGCCGCCTCGACCACGATGTCGATCTCGTAATGACCGTCGGCGGTGTCGTTGTGAAATCGCGCTTCGCCGACAGGCTTGCCGTCCTCCGCGCGCACGATGTACGCGTAAAACGTCGTCCGCGTCTCCGAGACCATGCGGAACCAGCTCTCAATCCAGTCGCGCGAGATTGCGACGGCACCCGTCACATCGTCGTCGCCGTAGGGCGCGTTGTGCGCCATGCTTGCGACGTCGGAATACAGCCAGATGCGGTAGTCAAGTTCGGCGACCGTCGGCGTTTTCAGGTAGATTTTCATGACAGCAGCGCGTCCATGAAATCGCGCGCGTCGAACGGCACGAGGTCGTCCGCGCCCTCGCCCACGCCGATGTATTTGACGGGTATGCCGAGCTGTGAGCTGATTGCGACGACGATACCGCCCTTTGCGGTGCCGTCGAGTTTCGTCAGCACGATGCCCGTAATGCCTGCAACCTCTCGGAATTGCTGCGCCTGAACGAGTCCGTTCTGCCCCGTCGTCGCGTCGAGGACGAGCAGCGTCTCGCGCGGCGCGTCGGGCAGCGTCTTGTCGATTACGCGGCTGATTTTCGCGAGTTCGTTCATGAGATTCGACTTGTTGTGCAGCCGCCCCGCCGTGTCGCAGATCACGACATCGACGTTGCGGGCTTTTGCGGCGCACAGCCCGTCGTATATCACGGCGGCGGGGTCGGCACCCTCCGAGTGGGATATTACGTCAACCTCCGCGCGTTTTGCCCATGTCGCGAGTTGTTCGCCCGCCGCCGCGCGGAACGTGTCGCCCGCGACGAGCAGGACGCGTTTGCCCTCGGATTGCAGTCGGTGCGCGAGCTTGCCTATCGTCGTCGTCTTGCCGACACCGTTCACGCCGATGACGAGTACGACGCTCGGACTGCGTGAGAGGTCGAGTTCCGCGCCGTCGGGCATCGCGTCGAGCAGCATGTCCGCGAGTGCGGTGCGCAACTCGTCGGCACCGCGCAGATTCTGCGATTTTGCGAGTGCTCGCAGTCTGTCCACAGCGTCGGACACGAGCGCGGCACCCACGTCCGCGAGTATCAGACGCTCTTCGAGTTCATCGAAAAACTCATCGTTAGCACCCGTGAACGACGCAAACGCGCCGCCGATATTCTTCGTGGTCTTTGATAGACCCTGTTTGATTTTGTCAAGAAATCCCATGTTCGCTCCAATAACTATTTTTCCACGACGAGTTCCGCTTCGGCTAAACTCAGCGTCAGCAGTTTTGACACGCCGCGCTCCGCCATCGTCACGCCGATGAGCAGATCCGCTTCCTCCATCGTGCCGCGACGGTGCGAGATCACGATCATCTGCGAGCCCGACGCCATGCGCCGCAGATACGCCGCGAACCGCAGCACGTTTGCGTCGTCGAGTGCGGCTTCAATCTCATCGAGCACGACGAACGGCGCGGGGTGGACACGCAAAATCGCGAAGTACAGCGCGATTGCGACGAACGCGCGCTCGCCGCCTGACAGCAACGTCAGCGTTCTCAGTTGTTTCCCCGGCGGCTGCACTGATATGCCGATACCCGAGCCGAGCGGGTCGTCGGGATCCTCGAGGTACAGTTGCGCCTCGCCGCCGCCGAACAACTCGTTGAACGTGAGCTTGAAACTCTCCTCAATCTCGCTGAACCCGTCGACGAAGATACCTCGCATCTGCGACGTTATCTCCGCGATGAGGTCGCGCAATTCACGCGCCGCGCGCTCCACATCGTCCCGTTGCGACGTGAGGTACTCGTGCCGCTCGCTGATGCGGTCGTACTCCTCGATCGCGCCGATATTCGGGTTGCCGAGCGACGCAATCTCGCGCCGCAACTGCTCCGTTCGCCGCCGCGCGCCCGACTCGTCGTCGAGCGGCGGTGCCTGACGGGCGGCTTCTGTGCGCGTCAGCTCGTATGTATCCCACAGGCGCGCTACGACCTGCGATTCCTCGGTTTTTTCGGTTGCGCGACGCTGTTCGAGACGCGAACTCTCGCGTTCGAGGTTGATCGTCTCGTTATTTTTCTCGCGCGCGAGTTTGTCCAACGCCGTGCGGCGCGCTTCGAGTTCGAGCTTGCGCGACGTGACCCCGCCTATCGCGGTCTTGCGCCCGTCGATCTCGGCGCGCAACGCGGATTCGCGCTCCGCAAGCGCGGATATCTCGGCGACCAGCGACTCGTTTTTCGCCCGCAGTTCCTCGGCGGACGATTGGCGGTCTCGGCTCTGACCGAGTATGTCGAGCCGAATCTCGCGCAACTGCTCGATCGCGTCGCGCGTCGCCGACTGTTCCGCCGCGAGAGCCGCCAAATTTTCGCGGCACACGGCGATCTCCGCCTGAATCTTGTCGCGCTCGGATGACGAGCTCTGCCGCGACTCCGACCGCTCGGCGAGTGCGGCGCGCTGTTCCGACTCTACGCGCTCGAACGTCTCGATGTCCGCGCGCAACGTCACCATCTCAGCGTCCGTGCGCGTCACGCGTTCTTTCAGCGTCGCGAGTGTGTCACGGCGTTCGGACTGTGACGCTGTTTTGTCCGTGAACTGCCGTTCCGCGGCGGCGAACGCGTTCTGCGCTCGCATCGCAACGTCCTCCGCGTCGCGCAACGCCGCACGAGCCGAGTCCAACTCGCTCTCGGCGAGCGCGAACTCGCGCGCCAACTCCGCGCGCTCGGATTCCGCGGTTTTCACCTGTTCCGTGAGCGCGACAACCGACTCGCGGAGCCGCGCAAGCTCACCCGCGCGCGACAGTACGCCGCTCGAATACGCGGAACCGCCCGTCATCGCGCCGCCCGCGTTCACGACCTGCCCGTCGAGCGTCACAAGCCTGAACCGCGCACGGTATTTTTTGGATATGCCCACCGCGTCGCGCAGTGTCTCGACAATCACCGTGCGCCCGAGCAGACTCGCGACGATACCCGAATACTGCTCCTCGGCGTAGGTCAGATCGTACGCCAAGCCGCAAAATCCCGCCTCATCGTCCAACCCTTTTTCGTTCAACACGTTGCCGTTGATCGTCGTCAGCGGCAGGAACGTGGCGCGCCCCGCGTCTCGGCGTTTCAACAGATTTATCGCGGCTTCGCCGTCCGACTCGGACGCGACAACGACATTACCGACGGCGGCACCGAGCGCGGTCTCGACCGCGAGCGCGTACTTTTCATCGGTCTTTATCAGTTCGCCGACGGTGCCGAGTACGCCGCGCAACGCCCCGCGCGACCGCTCCTGCATCACCGTGCGCACGGGTTTTGCGTACCCCTCGTACTCGCGCTCCATGGCTTCGAGCGCGCGCGCCCGCGATGTCGCGCTGTCGAGTTCGCGCTTGACTCGCCGCAGTGACTCCTCGATACCCGCGAGTTTGTCGCGCCGTGACGACACGCGCAACTCGAACCCGCGTATAACGTTTTTCTTCGTCTCAACGTCCGCCGTCGCCGCGTTTCTCCGCTCTGTTGCCGCCGTCACGTCGGTTTCAGCCACCGCAACCTCGTCTGTGAGCGTGATAAGCTGCCGCGACAGCGCGGTCTCGCGGTCGGACAAATCCTGCGCCGTCTCCACCAATCCCGACAGCTTCGCGCGCGCTTCGGCGGCGGCATACTCCGCCTCGCGCTCACGGTCGAGAATCGCGAGATACTCGCGCTCGGACGCTTCGGATTGCGCCAGCATCTCGGACAATCTGTCCGTGTGGCGCGCAATTTCCGCTTCAATCGCAACGGTTTCACGCGCTATCTCGTCGGCGCGCGACTCGCGCTCGTTGATCTGCGTCTCCAACCCCGACTCGCGCTCGGCGGTGCGGGTGATGTCCTCGCGCAGGCCCTCGATGCGCTCCTCGTTCGACTTCCGTGTCGCCTCAAACGCGGCGCGCTGCTGCTCGATCTCGCCGATTTTCTCCTCGACGGCGGCGATCTCGGCGCGAATCGTCTCGGATTCCGCTTCGAGGTTGCCGCGCTCCGCGTCGCTCAGCTCGATGTCGCGATACACGCGCTTTATCGCGCCGTTTGCGGCGTTCAACCGCTCCGTCACGTCCTCAATCGCGGCATCCGTCTCTCTCGACTGCTCCGCAATCGTGTCAAGCCGCCGCACCGCGAGCGATATTTCGAGCGAACGCGCTTCGTCGCGCAATTTCAGATATTTTCGCGCCGTCTCCGCCTGTTCGCGCAGCGGTTCGAGTTGCAGATTCAACTCCGCGATCTTGTCGCCGATACGCAGCATGTTCTCGTCGGTCTGGTTCAGCCGACGTTCCGCGTCCTCGCGCCGCTGACGGTAGCGCGAAATGCCGACGGCTTCCTCAAAAATCTCGCGGCGATCATTGCCGCGCGCCGCGAGAATGTCGTCGATTCGACCCTGCCCGATGACGCTGTACCCGTCGTGACCGAGACCCGTGTCCATGAGCAGCTCGGTCACGTCGCGCAGTCTCGCCTGCTTGCGCGAGATGTAATATTCGCTGTCGCCCGAACGATAATACCGCCGCGTGATCTCGATCTCCGACGGCATGGACGCGATCTCGCCGTCCGTGTTGTCGAGCGTCAGCGTCACCTCGGCGTACCCCATCTGGTGCCGCGTCTTGGTGCCGCCGAAGATCACGTCCTCCATCTTCGAGCCGCGCAGTGTCTTAGCCGACTGCTCCCCCGTGACCCAGAGTATCGCGTCGGCGATATTTGATTTGCCGCTCCCGTTCGGTCCGACGATGACCGTCACAGGCTCTGTGAACACGAGCCGCGTCTTGTCGGGGAACGACTTAAACCCCGTGAGGTCCAACGATTTGAGTCTGATGGCGAATCACCTCCTGTGGTAGATGTAAGATGTGAGATGTTAGAGGTTAGAG
>JAISJJ010000017.1 GCA_031261585.1 Oscillospiraceae bacterium | reverse complement strand
GGCGTTACTTTCGCTCCGCCGAAAGTAACCAAAGGGCGGCAGGGGGTTGCGACCCCCTTGACCCCGAGGACACCGCGCCCTTCTCGCTTCCGTGAGACGCGAGAACGGCAGCGGCGGCGAGGGTGGGCAGTCCCACAACTTCCTTTAACCGAGGACGGCAGAATTTGCGGAGTTTTGCGTCTAATCACTCCAAAACCGATAGTTCCTGCGCCGCTTAGCGCGGGTCGTGTGCGTCACGTCACATAAAAAGACACTGCGGCTCGTTTCGCTGCCGCACATCGGTGCGTGGCAGGGTCTTGGTTCTCGCTCGCGTGTATCGGTCTGTGTAGGGGCGACCCTGCGTGGTCGCCCTGTTGTGGTCTGCATACGTCTTTAACTCGTGATTCGCATTAAAACCGCAACCGTTGGTTTCCTGTTGAAAATTCGTCTTTTCCGTCCATGTACGCGGTGACTTCCCCCGCGTGTCGATTGACTACGACGGCTTTTTCCGCGCTGTCGGCAAGTTTTATGTCGTTGACCCAATCAACAAAATCCGATATGCCGTAGGTCAAGCCGCCGCGCTGCCAAGCCTTGCTGTCGGGTCGTTTTATCCATTTCATGAACGCGCTTTGCAGTTGCCGCGGGGCGGACGACACCGATTCGGGCAGCTCGACGAGCCAACGCGCTCCGTCGTCCTCGATTACGAATAACATGGCAATCTCCGATCATTTTACGGTTTACGATATAACAAATCTACGCAAATGTCAAGCGTTTTCGGGATTTACGTACGGTTGCCGCATTTACTTTTCCACTCGTCATCGCGCGCCGCCGCAAATTCTCGCCGTTTTGACGAAATTCGTATAACTTCATCTTGCTTTGCGGCATAGAATGTGTTACAATACCTACTAAAATATGCGTATGTTGGTGAAAATATGTTCAGTCGCTTGCGCGAGACGCTCAATGCGTACAAACAGCGCGACCCCGCCGCACGCGGCAGTCTCTATGTGTTTCTGCTGTATCCCGGTGTCGCCGCGCTCATAAACCACCGTGTCGCGCACTGGCTGTATCGGCGGCACCTGCACTTTTTGCCGCGTATGGTGTCGCAGTGGTCGCGGTTTTGGACGGGTATCGAGATTCACCCCGGCGCGCAGATCGGGCGGCGGTTCGTCATCGACCACGGCACGGGTATCGTCATCGGCGAGACGACGATCATCGGTGACGATGTGCTGGTGTATCAGGGTGCGACGCTCGGCGGGACGGGCAAGGACACGGGCAAACGTCACCCGACGGTCGGCAACGATGTGCTGATCGGCGCGGGCGCGCGGATTCTCGGACCGATCACGATAGGCGACAACTCGCGTATCGCGGCGGGCGCGGTCGTCCTGCGCGACGTGCCGTCTGGGTCCACCGCCGTCGGCGTACCCGCGCGGATTGTGCGCGTCGTGGGATCGTCGCCGTTCGCGGAGAGCCTTGACCACGTGAGCGTGACCGACCCCGTGCAGCTTGAGTTGTCCGCTCTGCGGGAACAGGTCGAGTTGCTCGAAAAGAAGATTTTGGAGATGGGGAAATGATACTTTACAATTCGCTGACGCACAGCAAGAGCGAGTTCACGCCGCGCGAGCCGGGTCGTGTGCGCATGTACACGTGCGGTCCGACGGTCTATCACTACGCCCATATCGGCAATCTGCGCAGCTACATCATGGAGGATGTCCTCGAAAAGTACCTGCGGCACGTCGGGTACGCGGTCGACCGCGTGATGAACATCACCGACGTCGGTCATCTGTCGAGCGACGCGGACACGGGCGAGGACAAGATGCTCAAAGGCGCGAAACGTGAGCGCAAGAGCGTGGCAGAGATCGCGCAGTACTATACGGACGCGTTCTTTGACGACTGCGTGAAGCTGAATATCCGCAAGCCCGACACGGTCGTCCCCGCGACGCAGTGTATCGACGATTTCGTCGCCGCCGTCGCCGCGCTCATCGATAAGGATTTCGCGTATATCGCGGGCGGCAACGTGTATTTTGACACGTCAAAGCTCGATGAGTACTACGTTTTCAACAAGCACGAGGAGGACAACCTCGCCGTCGGAGTGCGTGACGGCGTTGAGGCGGACGAGAACAAGCGCAACAAGTCCGATTTCGTGCTGTGGTTCACGAAGTCCAAATTTGAGGATCAGGAGCTGAAATGGGACAGCCCGTGGGGTCTCGGCTACCCCGGTTGGCACATCGAGTGTTCCTGCATCAGCATAAAATATCTCGGCGAATACCTCGATATCCACTGCGGCGGCATCGACAACGCGTTCCCGCACCACACGAACGAGATCGCGCAGAGTGAGGCGTTGCTCGGACACCAATGGTGCGGCACGTGGTTTCACGTCCTGCACCTGAATCTCGACGGGAACAAGATGAGCAAATCGGCGGGCGAATTTCTCACGGTCAGTCTGCTCGAAGAAAAGGGGTACGACCCGCTCGTCTACCGCTTCTACTGTCTGCAATCGCACTACCGTAAGACGCTCGCGTTCAGCTACGACGCGCTCGACAACGCGGTTGCGGCGTTCAACAAACTGCTCGCCCGCGTCGCCGCGCTGAACCCCGACGGTAAAGCGTCTGACGATACCGAGTTGACCCCGTACCGCGACGCGTTCCGTGCCGCGATGGACAACGACCTCAACACGTCGCTCGCCGTCACCGCGCTGTACGACGTGCTGAAATCGGACATCTCCGATAACGGAAAACTGCGGCTGATCGAGGAGTACGACGAGGTGCTGTCGCTGGGTTTGATCGGGAAAGCGGCGGATTTGCGCGCGGGATCGGACACGTCGGCACCGACGGTGGACGCAGCCCGCGTCGAAGCTCTGATCGCCGAGCGCGCCGATGCCCGCGCAAACCGCGACTGGGCGCGCGCCGACGCAATACGCGACGAACTGAACGCCATGGGGGTTGCGATTGAGGACACGAAGCAGGG
>JAISJJ010000101.1 GCA_031261585.1 Oscillospiraceae bacterium | reverse complement strand
ACCTCGTCCAATCCCGCGTTTTACGTGGGTTTGGACGGAGAAACGGGGTTCCGGATTGCTTCGTGCGCTCGCAATGACGGGAGTTGGAACGCTGAAAAAATAAATGCGGTAGTCGTGTTAACCGCCCCACCGTCACACCCTCACTCTGCGCGACTTTGTGCGCGTTATCAGACCGAATGCCGCCGCGAACAGCAGCGTTACGGCGAATATCATCGCCGTCAGCGCGTACGCTTTCATGCGCGTCTCTGAGTTGCCCGCTTTTATCGAGAGCAGCTTGCCGGGCAGGGTGCCGAACGTCTGACTGGTCAGATACGCCGAGATGATCACGTCGTCGAAGCTCATCGCGAACGACAACAGCATACCCGACAGTATCGCGGGCGAGATCATCGGCAGCGTCACGTCGAAAAACGCGCGTAACCCCGTCGCACCGAGATCGCGCGCCGCCTCCTCATAGCTGCGCGGCATACCCGCGAGACGCGCCTTGACGAGCAGGTACACGTACGGCACGCAGAACGACGTGTGCGCGATGAGCAGCGCGGTGAAGCCCAGCGGTATGCGCACGAGTGAGACGAACATGAAAAACGCGATGCCGAACACGATCTCAGGCACCATGATGGGCAGCGTGGCGACGTACTGCGCGGCACCCGCCGCGGGTGGTTTGCGCGTCACGACACCGACCGCCGCCGAGGTGCCGATGATTGCGGCGAGGACGGACGCGGTCAGCCCGATTATCACGCTGTGGAGCAGCGCGTTGAGCATCGACGTATCGTGCAACGCCTTGCGGTACCAGTCGAATGTCGCGCCCGTCCACAGCACGGTGTTTCCGCTCGCGCTGAACGAGAACACGATGACGACCGCAATCGGCAGGTACATAAGCGCGAGAATCAGCATGATGTACGCCGCGCGCGGTGCCTGTCGTATCTTCATATTTCGCTACTCCTTGACGTAATTCTCCGCTTGCTTCGTGAACATCTCGTGATACTTGCCGCCGAGGGCGATAAGCTCGTTGTGGGTGCCGACCTCCGCGATTTTTCCGCCGTCCACGAGGAAAATGCGATCCGCGTCGCGCACGGTACTCAGGCGGTGCGCGACGACTATCGTCGTCTCGGGGCGGTCGTGGTCGAGAATCAGTTTGTTCAGCTCGTACTCCGCTATGGGGTCGAGCGACGCGGTCGGTTCGTCGAGCATCAGTACGCCGAAGTCGCCCGCGAGCAGCCGCGCGAGCGCGAATTTCTGCGTCTCGCCGCCCGACAGCATCACGCCGTCGTCGTCAAACTCGCGCGTCATCGACGTGTTCAGACCGTCGCCATCGAGTAGTTTCGTCAGCCCGACTTTTTTCAAAATATCGCGCAACTTGTCCTCGTCCGCGTCGCGGTACACGCGCAGATTGTCCGCGACGGGCAGCGCGTACACCGTCGAACTCTGGAACGCCACGCCGATACGGTCGCGCAGCTTGCGCACGTCGTACTCGCCGACGGGTACACCGCCGACGCGCACCGAGCCGTCCGACACGTCATACAGCCGCAACAGGAGCTTCATCAGCGTCGTCTTGCCCGCGCCGTTCTCGCCGACAATCGCGACTTTTTCACCCTTTTTGATGTGCATATCCACGCCCGTGAGTACGGGTACGCTCTTGCCGTCCACCTCGCCGTACGCGAACGACACGTCGTCGAAATCCACGGCGAGCGCGCCGTTATCGGGGGTTTTGCCGTCGCCGTCCGTAGTCTCAATCGTCGATTCCGTCTCAAAAAACTTGCGGATACGGTGCGTGTACTGCCCCTCACGGTTAAAGTTTGTTATTGCGCTGCCGATCCCGAAAAGCGCGCCTGACAGACTGGTAGACGCGACGAGCAGGGACGAGTACAGCGCGATATCCGCCACGTCGCCCTGCGTGACCTTTTTGACGATGAGCGCGATCATCACAATCGTGGTCAGCCGCGACGCGATCTGTCCGCACACGTTGAACATCGCCGTGCGAATCGCGTACTTGCGCTGAATTTTCACGTCCATAGCCGCCGCGTCGTCGTACGTGCTGAAGAAAAATTTGCGCGCGCGCGTCGCTTTCAAATCCGCCTGCGGATCGACGGTGTAGAACATGCGGTTGACGTACGACGTGCGCCGCATGTACTTCATCGCCTCCGTATAACGCTTGATCCACAGCCCGTTGCCCTTGACGTTGAATATCGACGTAACGATCATGCCGACGATGGAGATTACGAGCACCCACGGTCCCGCGATCGTTATGTACGCCGCCATGGCGATGAACTGCGCGACGTTCTGCACCAAGTTTTCGAGCGTACTGCGCGACTGTTCAAGCTGATTCGACAGGTTCTGCGTCGCCCATGTGAAGTCGGAGTAGAACTCGGGCGAATCGTAGTATTTGTAGTCCGTAGCGAGTGCCTGCGTGAAGATGTCGCGGTTGACGCGGTACGTAATCTGCGACGATTTCGGGCTTTGAAACACAGTCTCGAATACGCTCGTCGCAAAATTCAACAGCAGATGCAACCCGTACATCAGCGCGATGGTGCCGACGATTGTCCAATACGGCTTGAGCTCCACAAGCTGCTCTATCGTGATGCGGCTCACGTACACGCCGAGCAGTGAGTTTACGGGTCCCCACAGCGTCCAGAATACGACGGTCAGTATCAGGAACCCGAGCGCGTACTTGCGGTACAGCTTCAGCAGGAACAGCAGGCTCGCGAACATCTCCTTTTGCTTTTTGAGCTTTTCCTTTAATGTGAGTTTCTTTTTCGCGTCGGAGTCTTTGTTGTCTTGGATGGTGATGGTGAAAGAATTCGCCATGCAGTGTACCTCCCGTGTGTTAGTGATGTCAATATTACCACACATTGGCACAAAAGGGAAGATATTTTTGTTACATTTGCGTGACAGTTATGCGGGACGGGGACGGGGAACAAACCCCCGCCGACTGCGGTCGGCACCCCCTTTGCGAAAGGGGGCAAAGGTTGGACGGGGTTACGGAGACGTTGGAACGCGGGTCGTAGGGGCGATTACCAATCGCCCGTCCACCGTCCCTCGTCCCTGCCCCCTTTCGAAAAGGGGGTGCCGCTCGCAAGCGGCGGGGGTTTGCCCCACGTCCCCGTAACTCTCGTCCTTAACTGTTCATTGTTAATTGTTAACTGTTAATTGCCAAATTGCCTCACAATCCCTTGCAAAATCGGCGCATCTGTGATATGATGCTGCGAGAAGCACGCAACAACAAACGAAAAGGAACCGCCATGAAAAAACTTGCCGCCGTCATACTCACACTCGCGCTGACGCTCGCACTCGTCGCTTGCGGCACGGGTTCCGAATCACATGCGCAGGGCTTCATAACCATCAAAGGCGTGCAATACAGCACAAGTTTGACTGAGTTGGATTTGAGTAGTTCGCATTTTGCAACTCTGAAAGATGCCGACATTGATTCGTTGAGGTACATGACGAACCTGACGACGTTGCGGTTGGGCTTCAATTGGATCAGCGACATCTCGCCGCTCGCTTTACTTACAAACCTGACGACGTTGGATTTGAGCTGCAACTGGATCAGCGACATCTCGCCGCTCGCGTCACTTACAAACCTGACGATGTTGGATTTGAGCAGTAACGAGGTCGTCGACATCTCGCCGCTCGCGTCGCTGACGAACCTGACGACGTTGGATTTGGACAGCAACCAAATCAGCGACCTCACACCGCTCGCGTCGCTCACAAATCTGACCGAGTTGGTGTTGGACGGCAATCTGATAATCGACATCTCGCCGCTTGCGTCGCTGCCGAATCTGACAAAACTGCGTTTGCCGAGAAATAAAATCAGCGATCTCACACCACTCGCTTCACTGACGAACCTGACGACGTTGTGGTTGTACGGCACCCAAATCAGCGACCTCACACCGCTCGCGTCACTGACAAACCTGACAGCGTTATGTTTAGACGAGACCGGAATAAGCGACTTAACACCGCTTGCGTCACTGACGAACCTGTTGACATTGGAGGTGAGCGACACTAAAATCAGCGACCTCACACCGCTTGCGTCGCTCACAAACCTGACGACACTGTTTTTGGCGTACAACCAAATAGACGACCTCGCACCGCTCGCGTCACTGACGAACTTGACAAGGTTGTGGTTAGCCGATAACCAAATCAGTGACCTCACACCGCTCGCACCACTTACAAACTTATTGAAGTTACAGTTGAACGACAACCAAATCAGCGACCTCACGCCGCTTGCGTCACTTACAAACCTATTGACGTTGGAGTTGAACGACAACAATATCAACGACATCGCACCGCTCGTAACACTTACAAACCTGACAGCGTTGGAGTTGAAAGACAACCGCATCACCGACATAACAGGGCTTGCGTCGCTCACAAACCTGACAAAACTGTATTTGATCGGCAACCCGTTCAGGTCGAAACAACTCTCCGCAATAAGAGACGTTCTGCCCGAGTGCGACATTGACTATTTGCGCCGCTGATATCCTGATGCTGTTATGCTCAAAAACGGGCAGATAACCGCGCGGGCGATTAATAATCGCCCCTACATGCGCACCCCGCAACTCTCGTCCAAACCCCGAAACTGTTCATTGTTAATTATTAACTGTTAATTGCCAAATCGTACGGTTCCCGCAGTATCCCCTTTTCCGTAATGATCGCCGTTATCAGCCCGTGCGGGGTCACGTCGAACGCGGGGTTGTAGCACTTCACGCCGACGGGCGCGACGCGGTTCGCGTAGAACATCTCCGCGATCTCGTCGCCGTCGCGCTGTTCGATCACGATGTCGTCGCCCGTCGCGCAATTCGGGTCTATCGTGGACGACGGACAGCAGACGTACAGCGGAATACCGTAGTGTTTGCAGAGTATCGCGACACCCGAGGTGCCGATCTTGTTCGCCGCGTCGCCGTTCATCGCCACGCGATCGCACCCGACAAACGCGGCGTTCACGCGCCCCTCGCGCATGACGATGCTCGCCATGTTGTCGCAGATCAGCGTCGTGTCCACGCCCGCGTTGTACAGCTCGTACGCCGTGAGCCGCGCACCCTGCAACAGCGGACGCGTCTCGTCCACGTACGCGTGCAGCGTCATACCGCGCTCGTGCGCCATGAGAATCGGACCCAACCCCGTGCCGTACCGTGACGTGGCGAGCGGTCCCGCGTTGCAGTGGGTCAGCACACCGTCGCCGTCGCGCAGCAGCGTCACGCCGAACTCGGATATCGCGCGGCACATCGCGATGTCCTCGCGGTGTATCGCGAACGCCTCGGATTGCAGGGTTTCGACGGCGGTCGTGATGTCCGATTGCGCACCGAGTACGCGCTCCATGCGCCGCAACTGTTTGCCGAGATTGACCGCCGTCGGGCGCGACGCGTCGAGATAGCGTATGTGCGCGCGCAATTCGTCGGTGAACGCCGTGAAATCGCGCGCCGCCGAGTGCGCCGCGAGCACCGCGACGCAGTACGCCGCGAAAATGCCGATCGCGGGCGCGCCGCGCACACGGAGTTTGAATATCGCGTCGTACATCTCCTCAATCGACTGCAACGCCGGGATTTTCGTCTCGCGCGGCAACAGCGTCTGGTCGATGATCACGACGGACGCGCCGTCGTCCGACAGGCGCACGGACGGATTCGCGCCGAGTTCGGACGGTGTCAATTTTTGATTCATGCTTCGCCCTTTCGTAGGGGACGCCGCCCTCGGCATCCCTCCCTGATACTATGCTCCCGCTACAACGGACGCCGAGGGCGGCGTCCCCTACGAGAGCAGATGTGCATTCAGCATTTCTCGCATACTGTGGATAACTTTGTGGATATTGTTGATAACTATTTGTATTTGTGCAACAATTTTAGCAAAAAACGCGTGCGTGTGTGTACAATTTCCGAACGTATTTTCAGCGTTTTTCGGGCAAAAACGCATACCATTCTGATAAGTATTATATGGATATGCGGCTGACACGCGGTCAATTTTGATTGCAAATGTTGGCAAAATACGAATTGTTATCATCACGCCGCGTATTACCATGATTTTACAGCTTCGGCATAGTGACGGCGCGCCTTAAAACAGGCTGATCTGGCTCTCGTCGGGCATGTCGCCGAGCGCGCCGAGTTTGCGGAGTTGTTCGATGTGCGCGGTCGAGACTTTTGAGCAGGTTGACGAGAACTCCTCGACGGAGACGAACCGACGCGACACGCGGCGTTCCGCGATATCGCGCGCCGCGGTCTCGCCGAGACCCGCGACGGAGATCAGCGGCGGGCGCAGTGTATCGTCCCCCGATATCTCAAATTTCACCGCGTCCGAGCCGTATATATCGACCGATGCGAACGAGAACCCGCGCAGATAGAACTCGTGGCACGCTTCGAGCGTCGTGAGCAGGTCGTCGTCCTTCGCGTCGCGGTCACGGTCGGTGAGCCGAATGGCGCGGATTTTCGCGCACACGGCATCGTCGCCGCGCGTCATCGTGTCCGCGTCGAACGAACCCTTTTGACTGCGGCGGTAGAAGTACGCGGAGTAGAACGCGAGCGGACGATGCACCTTGAACCACGCGATGCGGAACGCCATCATGACGTACGCGACGGCGTGAGCCTTTGGAAACAGGTACTTTATCTTCTTGCACGAGCCGATATACCAGTCGGGTACGCCGAGGTCGCGCATCTCCTGCTCGGTGCCGTCGGGCAGTCCGCGCCCCTTGCGCACGGACTCGCTGACCTTGAACGCGCGCTTCGGCACCATGCCGCACTCGATGAGGTACAGCGTGATATCGTCGCGGCACCCGATTGTCGCGGATATGTCCGCAACTTTGTTCAGAATGATGTCCTTTGCGTTGCCGAGCCACACGTCGGTGCCGTGTGAGTACCCCGACAGGCGCACGAGCGTCGCGAATTTGTCGGGCAGGGTGTCGCACAGCATCTGCCGCGTGAACCCCGTGCCGAATTCTGGTATGCCGATTGTCCCCGTCTCGCCCACGATCTCGTCTTTCGCGATACCGAGCGGTTCGGGCGATTTGAAAATGCGCATCGTCTCGGGGTCGTCGAGCGGTATCGCGCGCGCGTCCACGCCCGTCATATCTTCCAACATTTTGATCATCGTAGGGTCGTCGTGTCCCAGTTCGTCGAGTTTCAGGAGGTTGTCCTCCATCGAGTGGTACTCGAAATGCGTCGTTATCGTGTCGGAATCCGTGTCGTCGGCGGGGCGTTGCGCGGGGCAGAAGTCCGTGATCTCCATGTCGGAGGGTATGACGACGAGACCGCCGGGGTGCTGTCCCGTCGTGCGCTTCACGCCGACACAGCCCTGCGCGAGACGGTTTTCCTCCGCGCGCGACACGGTTTTGCCGATGGCTTCGAGGTATTTTTTGACGTAACCGAACGCCGTGCGCTCCGCTACGGTCGATATTGTACCCGCGCGGAACACGTGGTCCGCGCCGAACAGCTCGACGGTGTAACGGTGCGCGTTCGCCTGATATTCGCCCGAGAAGTTGAGGTCGATATCGGGTACCTTGTCGCCGCCGAAACCGAGAAACGTCTCGAACGGGATATCAAACCCCTCCTTATTATATTGTGTACCGCACACGGGACACACCGCGTCGGGCATGTCCGCGCCGCACCCGAAGCCCGCGCCCGCGTCAAAATCCGTGTGTTTGCAGGCGGGACAGAGATAGTGCGGCGGCAGCGCGTTCACCTCCGTGATACCCGCGAGGTACGCCGCGAACGACGAGCCGACCGAGCCGCGCGAACCGACGAGGTACCCGTGTTCCAGCGAATCGCGCACGAGCATCTGCGCCGTGACATAGATCACGTCGTAGTTGCACTCCAAAATGTCGCGCATCTCGGCTTCGACGCGCTCGGTGACTATCGCGGGCGGCGTGTCGCCGTACAGTTCCGCGAGACGGTCGTAAACGAGCGATTTCAGCGTCTCCGCGCTGCCCTCAATCTTCGGCGGGAACAGCTTTTTCGCGGGCGGCAGCGGCGACAGTTCGTCGATCATGTCCGCGATCTTGCGCGTGTTCGTCACGACGACCTCGTACGCGCGGTCGTCTCCGAGATACTTAAATTCCGCGAGCATCTCGTCCGTCGTGCGGAAATATATGGGCAGGGGGTACAGCGCGTCGTCGAAGCTCTTTGCGTTCATGAGGATACGGCGGAACACCTCGTCCTCGGGGTCGAGAAAATGCGCGTCGCACGTCGCGCAGACGGGTATTCCCAGTTCGTCGCCGAGCGCGAGCATACGGCGGTTGAAGTTCCGCAGTTGCTCCTCGGACTTCGCGCGCGGTTTCTCGCCGCGCAGCATGAAAAAGTTGTTCGTTATCGGCTGAATTTCCAGATAATCGTAAAATTTCGCGAGACGGTGCTGCTCGAACCGCGACGAGCGTTCGACCGCGCCGAACATCTCCCCCGCCTCACACGCCGAGCCGAGTATCAGCCCCTCGCGATGCTGCAATATCAGGCTTTTCGGCATAATCGGGTAGCGCGAAAAATGCTCGATGTGGCTCTTGGTGACGAGCTTGTATAGGTTGCGCAACCCGACCTCGTTGCGCGCGAACACGATTATATGTTTGTTGCGCTCGCGCCGCGCCGCCGTGTGGTCAATCGCGAACGCGTTGATCTCGGCGGACGAGTTCGCGCCGCGCTCGGCGAGATTCGCGAGCTGAATCGCGAGAATCTGCGCCGTTGTCGCGGCATCGCCGTCCGCGCGGTGGTACTCGACCTCGGCTATGCCGAGTTCCTGTGCGACGGTCGCGAGTTTGTGATTGTACATCTCGGGGTACAGCACGCGCGCGAGCGTCAGCGTGTCGATGCACGTCGGCTCGAACGCGATACCCGCGTTGTGCGCTATCTCGTACACGAAGCCGATGTCGAACGACGCGTTGTGCGCCGCGAGTACGCGCCCCGCCGCGAAATCGAGCAGCAGCCGCACGGCGGCGGCGTTGTCGGGCGCGTCGCGCACGGTGTCGTCCGTTATGCCCGTGAGTTCCGTGATGTTCGCGGGTATCGGCACGCGGGGATTCGAGTAGGTGTGGAACGTCTCCGCCACCTCGCCGTTTCGCAGGACGACCGCGCCTATCTCCGTCACGCCGTCGGTGAACGAGCTGAGACCCGTCGTTTCAAGGTCGAACACGACGATCTCGCGCGGCACCGCGTCGAACGAGCCGAACACGGCGGGGCGCGCGTCCACGTCGTTCGTATAATACCCCTCAACGCCGTACAGCACCTTGATTTTCCCGTGCGCCTCGTGGTACGCGTCGGGGAAACTGTGGACGACGGCGTGGTCGGTGATCGCGATTGCGGGGTGTCCCCACGCGATGGCGCGTTGCACCGCCTGCTTCACGTCGATGATCGCGTCCATCGCGGACATGCGCGTGTGCAGGTGCAGTTCGACGCGCTTCGTCTCCGCGTCGTCCGCGCGTATCGGCGGCGCGGGCAGGGTCGCGATTGCCGTGGGTTCGAGCGTGAGGTCGCCCTGCTCGAAACGGTTCATCGTCATCTTGCCCGAAATCTGCACCCAGCCGTCGACTTTCAGCTTGTCGATCACGTCTTTCGGGTTCACGTCCGTTCCTCGGTACGCGCGCTGCTTCTCGCTCATCGCCTCGGGTTTTTCCATGTATTTGGACACGCGCACGCTGCCCGACTCGTCCGTCACGTCGAAATTCAGCACCCACGCCTTGCCCTGCCGCACCTCGCGGTGCTGCACCGCGAACACGCGCCCGCGAATCGTCACGCGGTCGCGCGACAGGTCGAGGTCGGATATCGGTATCACCGTGTCGCGCGATATCTTGCCCATGATGTTCACGGGATCGGCGGATTTTGCGGATTTCGTGGCGGGTTTTGGGGTGGGTTTGGGCGTTGCGGGCGGAATTTCGGCGGTTTCGGGTGCGTTTTCGTAGGGGCGGAGGTCCTCATCCGCCCGAAAACCCGCGTCCGTCCCTACATCGTGCGCGGCGGGTTCTGCGGCGATTTCGGCGTTTTGCAGTCCGTACAGCGCGCACAGCGCGTCGGACAGCGCGGTCGCCGCGTCGGTCGGCGCAACGCAATCAAGCGTCACGGTCATCGACGCGCGCGCCTTATCAATCGTGACGCCGAGAACCTCGGCGTCACGGAAATATTCAATATCAACGCTCGGGAACATTTTGGTGAAAGGTACGGTATTGGGCATGGTGGTTTCCTTGTAAGTGAGTGTTGACAACGGTGGCGGGGTGTGGTATAATGCGGATATGGAGAGGTGCTGCCGATAGACGGTTGCCCCTACGGCATAACTATTGAAATAGCCGTACTTTTGTAGGGGTAGCGGCTATTTCTTTTTGTCTTGCCTTGCTTTTAAGCCAAGCTCGACAATACGCAGAACAAGCGTGAACAGCTGGAAAAACCAACCGACAACCTTATCTGTCATACGCAGCCCTCCTTATCCGAGGGCAAAGAGCCCTCTACTGAGAAATCTCAGCCGCAAGGGCAAACAGCCTACCGTGTGCTTGACAGCACCTCGGTAAAAAGTGTAACACAATTCGACGAAAAGCGCAAGGGTATTTTTCGCCCATGCGCCTATCGTTTTTTGTTTGTCATACGCAGACCGCGACAGGGCGACCACACAGGGTCGCCCCTACGCAAACCGAAACAATTAACGGACACCGCAACGTCCCCTCGTCCAACCCCCGTCAACTACTCCGCGCTAAGTGCCGCGCTGCGGCGCGGTTGCGCTTTGTACGTCGTCTGCGGACGACGTGTTAACTGTTAACTGACATTAGTGTTGTCCGCCGCCCCAGTCCAAGCCCGCGTCGCTCGTTGAACTGCCGCAGGGGTCGACTACGCTCGCGCCGCCCTCGATGGGCAGTACCGCGCCTGTGATGAAGCTCGAATCGTCGGACGCGAAGAACACGGCGGCACCCGCGATCTCCTCGGGTGCGGCGGCGCGTCCGAGCGGGGTGAAGCGCGTGAGGAATTTCAGCGCGCCGGGGATATCGGTGCCTTTCTGCTCGGCGAGACCCGCCATCGAGTTTTCGAGCATGGCGGTAGCCGTCGCGCCCGGGCAGATGACGTTCGCGCGGATATTGTACTTGCCGTAGTCGTTCGCGACGGACTGCGTCAACCCGACGATACCGTGCTTGGACGCGATGTACGCGGGCAACGCGGGCGGGCAACGCAACGCGGCGAGGGACGCGACGTTCACGATAACGCCGCCGCCCTGCTCGATGAATTTCGGGAGCGCGAAGTGCATCGTGTAGAACGTGCCGAACAGGTTTGTCTCCAAAATCTTGCGGAACGACTCGGGCGCAAGGTCTGCGACGGAACCCGCGGGCGAGTCAATACCCGCGTTGTTGACGAGAATGTCGATCTTGCCGCCGAACTCGACGGTCGCGGCGATCATGCGCTCGCAGTCCTCGTAGTTCTGCACGTCGCCCGCGAACGGCAGGACTGTGCCGGCGGGACACGAATCGACAATCGCCTGCAAGTTGGCGACGCGCCGCCCCGTGATGACGACTTTCGCGCCCTCCGCGACGTAACGCTGCGCGATTGCGGCTCCGATGCCCGAACCGCCGCCTGTGATGAGCGCGGTTTTGCCCTGTAATGCTGCCATGATGTGACCTCCTGTGAAGTTATTTTGTTGGGTACATTTTAGCATGATTGACGGCGGTTGTCAAACGGAAAACGCACCGAAATGTCGGTGCGTTTATGTGTGATTATTGAGCGGCACTATAATTGCAGACACCCTGAGATATATGCCGTGACGCGTTCTTTTTGCGTCGGCGTGAGCAGCACCCATTTTTCAAGCAACTCGCGCTGGTCGTCCGTCAGCGCGGGTTGTTCGTCGGTCTCCGCGAAAAACTGCGAGAGCGTGATGCCGAACGCGGTGCAGATGGTTTCGAGTGTCGAAATCGTCGGCGAATTGCCGCGTTTGTACAGATTCGAGAGCGTGGATTGCGAGAGTCCCGCTTCCTTTGCGAGCCGATACTCGCTCCACGCCCGCGCTTCACGCAATTTTGTAATCCGTTGCAGAATGTCCATCGGCACACCACCTTTGTAACTATTGTAATACACAATTGTGTAGTAAAATAGTCGTAAAAAGGGTTGCAATTGGTTTACATGTGTGGTATAATACCCAAAAGGTTGTACTCTATAATACACTCTGAGAACAGGCGGGAGAATAGATGGGAAATCAAGTTTGGGTATGTCCGATGTGCGACAAGGAAAACAGCAGCGGTACTGCCGTATGCAGTTCCTGTGGATTTTATTTGCGTTTTGCTTTGGATCCGAGCGAAGCGCAGGGCAGCAACGGTCTTGTGCCTGAACAGGAGAGTGAAGCGCAAGACGTCCAAACATCTTCCGTCGTGCGCTTGAATCCAAATCATGACAGCAAACCGCAACAGACAAACAGCGGGGCAAAATTAAAAAAGATTGCTCGGATTTGGGCGGGCTTTTTCAAAGTAACACTAATACTTGCGTTCATTGCAGGAATAATAGCGGCGGCTCTTGCGAAGTCGTTCTTGTTGTTCCTGAGCTTTTTGGCATCCGAAGCCGTATACGCAGTATTCGGATACATACAGTATATTGTTCTTACAGCAACAGGCGATGCCGCTGACAACACATTTCGTATTCAGAAAACTCTATCCAGTCTTTCCAAAGAAGTAAAAAAGCAAAAAAATGTCAAGTAAACGACGTCACATACGATGGCTACCGCATTTACTTTTTCCCTCGTTATTGCGAGCCGCGCGAAGCAATCCAGACACGCAACCTCGTCCAACCTCGCGTTATACGAGGGTTTGGACGGAGAAACGGGGACTGGATTGCTTCGTGCGCTCGCAATGACGGGAATTGGAACGCGGGAAAGTAAATGCGGTAGCCCTGCTTCACACACGCAGAGCATAATAACAAAACAAAATCGGGAGACACGGCATCGCCGCGTCTCCCGTTCCATATCTGTTATCTGTTATCTGTAAACCTCTTCCCCGTCGTACTTCGGGTTCATCACGACCGAGAAGTGGAACATCGGGCGGTCTACGCGCAGTATGCGCAGGGGGTTGTGCTTCAACCCGCCAGGGACGAAGATCATCGTCGAGCGCGTCAGGCGGTGCGCTTCTCCCTCAATCGTAAATTCCAGTTCCGCGTTGAGGTTGTACGGTTCGGCGGGGTCGGAACCGAAGAACCCGATCAGCTCGTCGTAGTCGTGCGCGTGTACGTCGAATATCGGGTCACGCGCGGGTACGGCGGCGTACCACGCCGTGTTCATCTGGAACGCACCGGGTACGACGTCGCCGTCCATCCACAGTATGCGTTTCGCGAAGCCCGCGTACAGCGCGCGGAACGCGGGTGTTCCCATGTCGGCGGGTTCTTGAAGCGTCTGGACGAAGTATTTGGCGTATTCGCCGCCGCTGTTGTTGTCATAGACCATTGTGGTATCCTCCGCTTTTTCTTTGATTAGCGAGCGCAATCCGCGCTAAGTGCGAGTATTATATCAAATTCGCGGGGCTGTGTCAAACGTATGTTGCGCCATGGGGTGCGATGTTCTCATCGCCCTTATAGCCATGCAACGCAAAATAAAAGGGTCGATGAGGACATCGACCCCTACGCTCATGTGCCGCTATCGGCTTTCCTTGTACTTTCTCTTTGTCGCCTCGCCGCCGCGCAGGTGCCGCTCGGCTTTGTTCGTCTCCAACACCTCCTTGACTTGCAGGTACAGCGCGCGGTTGCAGTGCTCCAAGCGTTCAGACAGGTCTTTATGTACCGTACTCTTGCTAATCCCGAATTTCGTGGCGGCGGCGCGAACCGTCGCGAGCGAGGGGTCGAGTTTGAACGTCTCTATGATGTATACCGCAAGGTCGGCGGCTCGTTGCTCAATGTTCGTTTTCAAATACATCACCTCGGCATATATTGCGGTTTCTCCATCGAAACTATATGCGC
>JAISJJ010000100.1 GCA_031261585.1 Oscillospiraceae bacterium | reverse complement strand
GACGCGGAGGGCGGCGACTTTCGCGGTCTGATCGTCGTCGCGGGTTCGCCGCGCAAACTCGGCGAGATCATCCGCGACCAGAATCTCGCGCAGCTCGACGACCTGCCCGACAACGTGCGCGAATCGGCACGTCAGCAGATTACGGCGTTGCTCGAAATGTTCGACGCGTTTCAGGACATGCCCGACGAGGACGTGAAGCAGATTGACATCGGCGGCGCGTCGGGCTACTATATAAAAGATGTCGACGCGCGCCCCGCATCGTTCTACCTCGCGGATAGCGTGAAACCGATTCTGATTGTGCAGGGTTCAAAGGATTTTCAGATCATCGCGGACGTGGACTTCGCGGCGTATCAAACCCTGCTCGGCGACCGAGCAAACGCGACGCTGAAACTGTACGACGGTCTGAATCACCTAATGATGCCGCACGTAAACGGCACAATCGAGGACTACGAACTACCCGCAAACGTCGACGCGCAGGTGATAACAGATGTTGCGGACTGGATTTTGTCAATGTAACAATTAACAATTAACAGATAACAGTTAACGGGAGTTGGACGGAGACAAACACCGCCGTCTGCGGACGGCACCCCCTTTCCGAAAGGGGGCAAGGTTGGACGGTGGACGTAGGGTGCGACCACCGGGCGCACCGTCTGCCCGACAGGAGCGCGCAACCTGTGGCTCAACGGCGCGCCGAGTCGTCGCGCCCTACGATTGTTGTGAACCGCGAGATGCCGCGACTTGGAAAAGGAAAGGACGAGGACATCCATCCCTACGAAAAACGCTTTCCTCGTTCCCCGCAACCCCTACCCAACGCATGAAGTTAATTATTTTATAGGAGGTATCACCATGACCACCACCACGCTCGGACGCACCAACCTCACGGTCACGACGGCGGGGCTCGGCTGCGGCGGATTCTCGCGCATCGGCATTGACAAGGGCATCGACCACGCGGCGGGTATCGTGCGCCGCGCGTACGACGAGGGCGTCACGTTTTTCGACACCGCGACAGCATACGGCACACAACCCGCCGTCGGGCAGGGGCTGCACGGTCTGAAACGCGACAGTTTCGTGATCTCCACAAAGTTCCCGTACCGCTACTTCGGCAGATACGGCACGTCCGAGGGTTCGCCGCTCATGACCCCCGCCGACCTTGAAGCGACGTTGGAGACGAGCCTGCGCGAGTTGCAGACGGACTACATCGACGTGTGGCACTGCCACGCGCTGACGCTCGGCGACTTCCCGTACGTGCGCGACGAGCTGTACCCCGTCATGCTGCGCGCGAAAGAGCGCGGACTGGTGCGGTTCCTCGGCGTAACCGAGCAGTTCGGCGCGGACACGTCGCACGTGATGCTCAAATCCGTGCTGCACGAGGACTTGTTCGACGTTGTGATGGTCGGGTACAACATTCTGAACCCGTCCGCCGCCGATACGGTGCTGCCGCTCACGATTGAGCGCGACGTCGCGGTGCTGTGCATGTTCGCGGTGCGCCGCGCGCTGCACGACGATGCGCAACTCGCGCGCGATCTCGCGAAAATCCTCGAAAACTCGCAGGGCGGTGCCGATCTCACGGCAGACCCGCGTATACTCGACTTCCTGCTGCAATCGGGCGTTGCGCAATCGCTCCCCGAAGCGGCGTACCGTTTCACGCGCCACACGCGCGGCATAACCGTGACGCTCACGGGTACGGGCAACGCGGAGCATCTCGCCGAGAATCTGCGCTCCATCGAACTGCCGCCCCTCCCCGACTCCGCGCTGCAACGGCTGCACGAACTGTTTGGGAGCGTAGATTGCGTGTCAGGGCAGTGAGAATACGGCGAAAATCACGCAAAATCTCAAAATAATCCTTGACAACGCGCACCGTTTGTGATATGATTCTTCGGCTATGAATGCACAATAACAGACGGTCCGCTGGCGGCGATTATGCGTGAAAGAACGTCTTAAAACCGAGGAGCTTCTATGGATCTCATCAAAACGCTCGAAGAGCAGTACATGAAAAAAGAGTTGCCCACCATGAACGTCGGCGACACCGTTCGCGTCACAGTGCGCGTCAAAGAGGGTTCGCGTGAGCGCAATCAGGCGTTCGAGGGTACAATCATCGCTAAAAAACACGGCGGTATCAACGAGACGATCACCGTCCGCCGCATCTCCTACAACGTCGGGTGCGAGAAGGTGTTCCCCGTCCACTCGCCGACTATCGTGTCTGTTGACACCGTGCGCCGCGGTAAAGTCCGCCGCGCGAAACTGTACTACCTGCGCGACCGTGTCGGCAAAGCGGCAAAAGTCAAAGAGCGCATATAGCGATTACAGAACAACACATAACAGGTATTTGCGTGTGCGTAACGGATTCGCCGCGACGATATCTGTTATTTGTTTTTAAGGAGACGATCTATGAACGATCAGAATGAACGCGATTTTTTCGGGATTGAAGGCGACGAGAACACGCCAAATTCCGCGACGAATCCACAACAGAACATCTACGGCGACGACGAGGCTCAGGCGTATTTCGAGCGACTGATCACGTCCGACGGCGAGAGCGCGCCGTCGCTGTTCAACCTCCCCGACGAGGAAAAACCCGACGATGTCGAGGAAGCTCGGTCGCGGTCACAGTTGAACGCGTACGACTGGGTGCAGACCGTCGTGTCAACGGTGCTCGTCCTGCTTTTAGTGTTCTTTTTCGCCGCGCGGCAGATCTCCGTCGAGGGACCGTCGATGCTCAAAACGCTTGTCGGCTCATCGACGAGTTACGACAGCAACCGCACGGGCGACCGCGTGCTCATCACGTCGCAGTACACATCACCGAAAGTCGGCGACATCGTGATCATACACGTCGAGAGTTTCGGCGACGTTCCCATCGTAAAACGCGTGATCGCCGTCGCGGGTCAGACGCTCAGTTTCGACACGACGACGCACAGGGTTGTGCGCGACGGTGTGCCGCTCGACGAACCGTACATCAACGAACCGCCCATGCAGTGGTGGATCACATGGGCGGGCAGCGAGACGATCACCGTTCCCGACGGCACCGTCTTTGTGATGGGCGACAACCGCAACCACTCGTCGGACAGCCGCAGTAACGAGGTCGCCTTCGTCGACACGCGCACCGTGATAGGCACCGTGCAACTCATTCTGCTCCCCGGCATTGACGACTCAGGCACCCGCGACTGGGGTCGCTTCGGTATCGTGAAATGAGCGAAAACAATTCGGAACCCACCCGCGTCCAATGGTTTCCCGGACACATGGCGAAGGCGCGTCGCAAGATTGCGGAGGATTTGAAACTCGTCGACGCCGTCGTCGAGATTCGCGACGCGCGCTGCCCCGACGCGTCGGAGAACGCCGACGTCGCCGCGATTGTCGAACGCCGTCCGCGTCTGATAGTGCTCAACCGTGCGGATCAGGCGGACGAAGCCGCCACCAAGCGTTGGGCAAAACATCTGCAATCACTCGGGTTCAACGTGCTTATCGCCGACTCGAAATCAGGTCGCGGCGTTGACCGTTTTGAAGCCGCCGCAAAAATCACGCTCGCCGAAAAACTCGAGCGTCAACGCGCGCGCGGTCTCACGCCGACGGCGCGGTACATGGTCATCGGTATCCCGAACGTCGGCAAATCCTCGTTTATCAACCGTGTAGCGGGTCGGCGCGCCGCCGTGGCGCACGATAAACCCGGTGTCACGCGCGGCAGGCAGTGGATTTCGGCGGGTGTCGGTGTTGAACTGCTCGACACCCCGGGCGTATTGCCGCCGAAAATCAAAACGCCCGAGGCGGGCGAATTTCTCGCGTTCACGGGTGCCGTGCGCGACGAGATACTCGACACGGAAGCACTCGCGTCACGGCTCACACAACTGCTGTGGGCGCGATATCCCGAGCGTCTGCGCGAGCGGTACAAATTCCGCGACGGCGAGGTTCCCGACACGGACGCGCCGCTCGAACTCATCGCGCGTCGGCGCGGACTGCTCATATCGGGCGGCGAACTCGACACCGAGCGCGCCGCGTCGGTGATTCTCGATGAATTTCGCGCGGGTCTGCTCGGGCGCGTGACGCTCGAACAGCCGCCTGAGGACGACATAAATGTCGAGTAATACCAACACTTTTCCGACGTTCGAGTTGGAGCGCGGGTTATATGACGACGGCGCGACACTCGTCTGCGGCGTCGATGAAGCGGGACGCGGACCGCTCGCGGGTCCCGTGTACGCCGCCGCCGTCGTGTTGCCGCGAGATTGCGTTATCGCGGGGCTGAACGACTCGAAAAAGCTCACGCCGCAAGCGCGCGAGCGTCTGTACGATGAGATCATCGCACTCGCGGTCACCTACGCCGTCGCGTCCGCCGATGTCGCGGAGATAGACGCGCTCGGCATACTCGCCGCGACGCACCTCGCGATGAACCGCGCCGTCGCCGCGCTCTCCCCCGCGCCGTCAATCGCGCTTGTGGACGGCAATCAGGGTAAAAACCTTGATTTTCCGCACCGTCTGATCGTACACGGCGACGCGCTGTCGCTGAGTATCGCGGCGGCGTCGGTGCTCGCGAAGGTCGAGCGTGACCGCTACATGGTCGAACTCGCGGCGCGCTACCCCGCGTACGGTTTCGAGCAGCACAAGGGTTACGGCACAAAGGCGCACTACGCCGCGCTGCGCGAGCTCGGTGCGACGCCCGAGCACCGTCCCCTGTTCCTGAGGAAGATGCATTGACGATGAGCGGCGACGTGAAAAATCGCGGGCTGTGGGGCGAGTCTGTCGCGCGGGCGCACCTCGAATCGCGCGGACTGCGGTTCATGGAGTTCGGCTATACTACACGCTTCGGCGAGATAGACCTCATCATGCGCGACGGCGATATTGTTGTGTTCGTCGAGGTGAAACTGCGCCGCAACCGCGATTTCGCCGAGGCGCGCGAGTTCGTGACGCAGGCAAAACGCAAGCGTCTGCGCACGACGGCGCAGATTTGGCTGAACGCGCACGACGCGGACGAACGGTGCCGCTTCGATGTAGTCGAGGTCTACGCGTCCGACGGTGTGCGCACAGAGCGACCCGAGGTCGTGCATATCCCCGACGCGTTTGAGTAGCGGCGAGGGGAATTGCCAATTTGGGGAACGAGGGCAAACCCCCGCCGACTGCGGTCGGCACCCCCTTTCCGAAAGGGGGCAAGGGTTGGACGAGGGTTGCGCGCCGTAGGGGACGCCACCCTCGGCGTCCCGTCCCCGACAATGCACAAACCCGTAACACGGGAC
>JAISJJ010000055.1 GCA_031261585.1 Oscillospiraceae bacterium | reverse complement strand
TACGTCATTGCGAGCGCACGAAGCAATCCAGTCCCCCGCACCCTCGTCCAACTTCGCGTTTTGCGAGGGTTCGGACGGAGAAACGAGGACTGGATTGCTTCGCGCGGCTCGCAATGACGGGGTTTGGAGCGCGGGTTACAGGTAAACGCGCCCACGCCCGCTTGCGAAATAACTTGCAGTATTTTGTCGAATGTGATATACTCACGCATAGCGAGTTTGCGAGAAGCATTACAGAACAAAAAGATGCAACTATATGGGAGGTTTCTATGAAGGTAAAAATATCTGCGGACGGCACAATTGATATGCCGCAGGAGCTTGCGGAACGGTACGATATCAGCTTTTCCCCCGCTCACGTGCTGCTCGACGAGAACATATACGACGACGGCGTGAACATCACGCCCGAGCAACTGTTTTCGCATGTCGACGCGGGCGGCAAGTCCGCGACCTGCGCGACGAACATCGCCGAGTACGAGGACTATTTCAACGACCTGCTGACGCGGTACGACGCCGTCGTCCACCACTGCCAGTCGGCGAAACTGTCGGCAAATTTCCAAAACGCGACGCTCGCCGCCGAGGGCAAACCCGTGTACGTCGTTGACTTCCGCGCCATATCGTCGGCGGGTTCGCTCGTTACCGCTGAATCCGCGAGACTCGCCGAGAGCGGCATCGCGCCCGAGGAGATCGCGCGCATTGCGGGTGAGAACGCGCTGAAAATCGACACGTCGTTCGTGCTGTCCACGCTGAAATACATGGCAAGAGGCGGTCGCTGCTCGACGGTTCAGGCACTCGGCGCGAATCTGCTGAAACTCAAACCGTGCATCGAGGTCAACACGGCGGAGGGTACGATGGACGTCGGCAAAAAGTACCGCGGCACGCTCGACGCCGCTCTCGCGCAGTACGTTGACGACCGCCTGAAAGACAGAACCGACCTCGACACGTCGCGCCCGATATACGTGACGTGCTCGGCGAGAACGCCCGACGAGACGGTCGAGATGGTGAAAAAACGCGTCGCCGAGCTTGCGACGTTTGCAGAGACATTCTCCCCCGTCGCGGGCTGCTCAATCTCGAACCACTGCGGACCCGCGACACTGGGGCTGTTGTTCTTTACAAAGTAGGAGGGTACGGCATGGAGACAAAAGCGATCAGCACGAAGCGTCAGGGACTGATAGACGAGCGCAACCGACTGCGCGAGAAACTGCGCAGATGTCAACTGCACAGGAACATTTCCGTGATTTTGCTCGTCGCAGCAGTGGCGTTGATCGGCGTGTTTTTCATTCTCGGTGTCGCCGAAGCCTTTGAGGATTTTCCCAACTGGGTGGTGGTTACGCTGTTTTTCTTTCTGGTTGCCGTCAGCACCGCCATTATTCCCGCGCTGATTATCAGTGGCAACCAGATCGTGAAAACGCAGGAGACCCTCGCCGACCTCGACCGCGAGATCGCGCTGCTCGAAGTCGCCGAGGACGAGTACGAACTGCGAGCCGAAATCCAGTTCCACAACCACCAAAAGGAACTGAAACGCTATTACAACATCAACATCGGACACCTGAAAACGGTGTTCATACTCGGCGTTGCCGTCGTTGTCGTGGGTATTGGTATCATCGTAATCTCGATTATCGGGCGCGATAACTATTACAGGACAGAAACGCTCATCGGCATGGTAAGTGGTATTTTCGTGGACGGTATCGGCGCGGTGTTCATCAACATGTACGTGCAGACGGTCAAAACCTCGGCGGAGTTCCACAACCGCCTGATTCACAGCAACGACAACCTGTTCGCGAACGTGCTCGTCACGAAAATCGTCGACGAGGAGACGCGCGACGAGACATTCGCCGAGATAGCGAAGATAATCGCGCGAAACAGCATGAAATCGGGCGAGGACAAGGGCGAGGAAAACGCGAAAAAGTGAAAAGCGGCAAAAATAAACCCGCCCGTGAGTTTCAACTCGCGGGCGGGTTTTTCAGTTGCGTAGGGATACGGAAACCCCGATGTTCGGCTCGGTCAACGCTCGCAAATCAACGGCAAACCGCTGTATCGCACCGATCTCCGTCATCACACGAAAATAACCGTAGTACCAACTGTCCGTGTCAGAATCGCTCTCAATGCTCACCTTTACAGTAATATGCCCCCGCTTATCGAGCGGCACGAAATGCAAAGACACGTACCCGATGTCGTGCTGTCCCGTCTGCCATTCAAAGGGTTCGCGTGTCTCGGCAAACGCGGCGCATTGCGCGCGCAGTTCCAGAATATCGCTGTCCGTCGTGTAACATTCCACGTTCGCCGTCACCGATTCTGAAACGGCTGACACGCGCACTGCAAAGAAGCCCGTGTCCTCCCACATGCGCGTAATGGTGATGTTGTCTTGGTTGTCCGTAAAGTTCTCTGTATTATCCATCGTTAAGCGGGTACTATCTCGCTCCAATATCCGTCGGGGTCGGCTATGAAATAGATGCCCATCATGGGGTTTTCGTAACAGATTACGCCCATTTCGGCGTGTTTCGCCTTTGCCGCCGCGAGATCCGCTACGCCGAACGCGATGTGTATCTCGTTGTCGCTGAGGTCGTAGGGTTCGGGGTGATCTTTGAGGTATGTGATCTCGAGTTGATGCCCCGTCTTGCCGTCGCCGAGGAACGCGATCGCGAACGTGGGCGTGTCGAACCGCGTGATTTCGACGAGTCCGAGTGCTTCCTTGTAGAACGCGATACTGCGGTCGAGGTCGAGGGTGTTGATATTCGTGTGCTTGAATGTGAATTCCATGGGGAACCTCCTTGTTTTTGCGATCATTGTACACCGTTTTTGCGCGGATTGCAATATGTTTGTAAAAAAGTCTTGACAGCGGCGGCAATCGGTTGTAAAATATAGTTCGGTCACGGAGGCTTAGCTCAGTTGGTCAGAGCGCCTGCTTCACACGCAGGAGGTCGATGGTTCGAGCCCATTAGTCTCCACCACGTAATATACGAACGCAGAAAAGCCTTGCAATAGCAGGGCTTTTTGCTGTTCGGCACAGCACCAGCGGTTTCACACGAATCGCCCCGCAGTGTATCGGCGGCGCAAGGACTTTTGCGCATGCCGAAAGTGTGGACAAAATGCGTTGACGGATTGGTTATGAGCGACCCTTTTGTAGGGGTCGGTCTTGACCGACCCTTTTGTAGGGGTCGGTCTTGACCGACCCGCTGCTGTACCTTGCGGACAACGGGCGGGTCAAGACCCGCCCCTACGACTACGCGAATCCGCAATTATGGTATCGCATATTTTCAATGCGACATGTCCACACCTGCATGACGAAAAACGCTTGTATTTCGCCGAAACTTGTGCTATAATCCCACTTAACGAGTAGCGCACCCGCGCGTAAGTCCAGTTGCGGGTGCGCTGCTTTTTTGCGTATTTTTACATTCATTTCAGGGGGATTTTCCGTGGAACAGAACAAGATGGGGACGGCGCGCGTCAGCACGCTGATGCTGAAAATGGGTCTGCCTATGATCGTTTCAATGATTTTGCAGGCGTTTTACAACATCGTGGACAGCTACTTCGTCGCGCAGATGCCGAACGGCGAGATCTGCGTCACCGCGCTGACACTCGCGTTTCCGATTCAGATGTTGATGATCGCAATCGGTGTAGGCACGGGCGTGGGTATCAACGCGCTGCTGTCGCGTTCGCTCGGCGCGGGTGAGCGTGAAAAGGCGAGCCGCATCGCGGGAAACGCGATTTTCCTCGGGATTTGCACGTACGCCGTGTTCCTGCTGATCGGGATTTTCGGCGTGGGCGCGTACCTGCGCTCGCAGACCTCGGACGTCGCCGTGCTCGATATGGCGACGGAGTACCTGCGGATATGCACAATCGTCTCGTTCGGCGCGATACTGTCGATGA
>JAISJJ010000135.1 GCA_031261585.1 Oscillospiraceae bacterium | reverse complement strand
TTGAACCCTACGCCGCTCTCCCAGTCACCGTCCGCCATAGCGGTTTGCGTTATGTAATAGTCGTCGCCTATATACACCGCGTTCGCGGGTATCGGCGTAGGTGTCGGCGACGGTGTGGGCGTTGCCGTCGGCGTGGGTGTCGGTATCGGTGCGTTGCCCGCGCACGCCGCGATGGTCAGTGCCGCCAGCAGCAGCGCGAGAATTGTACGCAGTTTTTTCATTTTCTTCCCCTTTATTAATATTGGTATAGTTGTTTGTTCCCGTCGTAAGAACAAACAACTGAATGCCCGGGCATTCAGGGTTTTTCGTGTGTGCCGCGCCGACTTTCGCCGCGCACGGTACGCACAACATTAGAATAATTGCATATTACCGCATCTTTTGTCGTTTGTCAAGCAATATTTCACTTTCCCTTGCGCGCGCTCAAATATTCAAATATTTTCGCGAAAACAGTTGACAACCGCGCCAATCTCATATATAATATCCGAGCGTGTCGTGCGAGACGCTTTTGCGGTCATGCACACTCACGCGCGGAGGGCATATGACACTTGATTTGCGCGAAGTCATCGGCGTGCCGAGTCTCTCGGTGAGCTTTGACTATGCGCCCGACCTCGCGGACTACCTCGGCGATCAGTATCTCGCGTTCGTGTCGCCGCCCCGCGCCGTCGGCACCGTGCGCAACAACGCGGGCGCGCTGTCGATGACCGCGCACGTTGACGCCGAGATAACAACCGTATGTTCGCGGTGTCTGTGCGAGTTCACGTTCGTGATCGACCGCGATATCGCGGCGAAATTCGGCGAGGGCGCGTCGGACGACGATTCCGAGCTGTACTTCATCGAGAACGCGCGGCTCGACGTGGACGATCTCCTGCTCACCGAGCTGTTGCTCGATCAGACGCACAGCCCCGTGTGCCGCGACGATTGCCGCGGACTGTGCGCGGATTGCGGTGCGGACTTGAACCTCGGCGACTGCGGTTGCGGCAAAGAGATTGACCCAAGGCTCGCGGCACTGGCGCAACTGCTCGACGATACCGACTAATCCCGAAATCCCCCGAGACTCACGCCGTCGGCGCAACGCTCGGATGATGATAACAACAACTAAAACCCTGCGGTTTTGCGAAAAGGAGAATTATCATGGCAGTACCTAAATCTAAAGTATCGAGAACACGGCGCGACAAACGCCGCAGTTCGCATTGGAAACTCACGGTACCCGGCGTTATCAAATGCCCGAAGTGCGGCGAGTACAAACTGCCGCACCGTGTCTGCGCCGCTTGCGGCACGTACAACGGTCGCGATGTCGTCTCGGTAGATTAGACGCAACAAACAAGGACAATTGCGCGGGGTGAACCCGCCTTTTGTTTTGTCGGAGAACACATAATATGGCAACAGTACCCGAAAATTCAATCGGTGCGCGCATCGTCGCCGTCGAACCGCACTCCCCCGCCGAACGCTCGGGCGTGCGCATCGGAGACGTTCTGCTGCGCGTCAACGGTAACGCCGTCACGGACGTGCTGGACTACAAGTTCTACACATACGACGCGCGGCTGCTTCTCGAACTGCGGCGTGGCGACCGCGCGATATTCGCGCGCGTGCGCAAGCGCGACGGCGATGATCTCGGTCTGGAATTTGAGACGTATCTCATGAGCCGTGAGCGTTCCTGCTCCAACCGCTGCGTTTTCTGCTTCATCGACCAGTTGCCGCGCGGTATGCGCCCGACGCTGTACTACAAGGACGACGACGCGCGCCTGAGCTTCTTGCAGGGCAACTACATCACGCTGACGAACCTGTCCGAGCGCGAGATTCAGCGCGTCATCGACCTGCGCATATCGCCGCTGAACGTCTCGGTGCATACGATGAACCCCGAACTACGCGCGAAAATGCTCGGCAACCCGCGCGGCGCGGACACCGTGGACACGATACGACACCTCGCGCGGTCGGGTCTGACGCTGAACTGCCAGATCGTCGTCTGCCCCGAGTGGAACGACGGCGCGGAACTCGCGTACTCGATGCGCGAACTCGCGGCGTTGTACCCCAATGTCGCCAGCGTGTCCGTAGTACCCGTCGGGTTGACAAGATACCGCGACGGATTGGAACCGCTCACGCCGTTCAACGCCGAATCCGCGCTGCAAACCGTGCGCGAGGTCGAGGCGTTTGCGGAAACGTGTCTGCGCGAACACGGCTCGCGGATTTTCTACTGCGCCGACGAGTTGTACATCAAGGCGGGGTTGGATTTCCCGCGCGATGAGGACTACGAGGACTATCCGCAACTCGAAAACGGTGTCGGCATGGCGCGGCTGCTGATAACCGAGTTCGAGGACGCGTTATCGGACGCTCCCGAACCGCAAAACGTGCCGTTTACCGCAGTAACGGGGCGTTCGGCGGCTGAAATTATAAACAATTTGTTAGAGACGCTGAACGCGCGCGCCGAATATGATACAATATCACAGAATAGCAACGTCCTCGCCGTGCGCAACGACTTCTTCGGCGAGACCGTAGATGTCGCGGGGCTTGTCACGGGCGGCGACATCATCAGAACACTCACCGAGACCCCGCCGCGTGGTCGTATTCTCCTGCCGCGCAACATGCTGCGCCACGGTGAGACCGTGTTCCTCGACGATGTCCCCGTGTCACAGCTAACGGCATTATTCGGCGTCCCCGTGCGTATAGTCGAACAGGACGGCGCGGATTTATTAAGCGCAATGATAGGAATGTAATGAAACCTCTTATAGCAATTGTCGGTCGTCCGAACGTCGGAAAATCCATGCTTTTCAACAGAATAACGGGTCAGCGGCTCGCGATTGTCGAGGACACGCCGGGCGTGACGCGTGACCGATTGTACGGTTCGTCCGACTGGGCGGGGCGCGCGTTCGACCTCGTTGACACGGGCGGCATTGAGCCGAAAACCGACGATGAGATACTGCTGCACATGCGCGAGCAGGCTCTCATGGCGATTGACCTGTGCGACGTGATCGTGCTCGTCTGCGACGTGACTACGGGTGTCACGGCGGCGGACGAGGAGGTCGCGACGATGCTCAAACGCTCGAAAAAACCCGTGTGCGTCGCCGTTAACAAGTGCGATTCGACGGGTGCGCCTGACCCCGCGCTGTACGAGTTCTACTCACTCGGTCTCGGCGACCCCATCGCCGTCTCCGCCGTTCACGGTCACGGTACGGGCGACCTGCTCGACTTCTGTATCGAGCATTTCGCCGACGCTGACGAGGACGACGAGGAGGACGAGCGCATACGCGTCGCGATTATCGGCAAACCGAACGCTGGCAAATCGTCGCTGCTCAACGTGATTCTCGGTCAGAACCGCGCCATCGTCTCAGATATTGCGGGAACGACGCGCGACGCGCTCGACGCGACGTTTGAGAACGAGTACGGCAAATATGTGTTCATCGACACGGCGGGGTTGCGCCGCCGCTCGCGCATCGACACGAAGATCGAGAAGTACAGCGTCATGCGTGCCGAGATGGCGATAAACCGCGCCGACGTGTGTCTTATAATGATTGACGCGACAGAGGGCGTTACCGAACAGGACACGAAAGTCGCGGGCTTAGCGCACGAAGCGGGGCGCGCGTCCGTAATCGTCGTGAACAAGTGGGATCTCGTCGAGCGCGAGACGAATACGATGAAGGACTACACGCAGAAAGTGTACCGCGACCTGTCGTACATGACCTACGCGCCCGTGTCGTTCATCTCCGCAAAGACGGGTGCGCGCGTCGACCGCCTGTTCGAGGTCATCAACTACGTCGCCGACCAGTCCGCAATGCGCATCACGACGGGTATGCTGAACAACGTCCTCGCCGACGCCACGGCGCGCGTACAACCGCCGACTGACAAGGGCAGGCGGCTGAAAATATACTACATGACGCAGATCGGCGTCAAACCTCCGACGTTCGTGTGTTTCTGCAACGACAAAGAGCTGTTCCACTTCTCGTACAGGCGTTATCTCGAAAATCAGATACGCGCGACGTTCGGGTTAGAGGGTACGCCGATAGTGATGCTGATACGCGAACGCGGCGAAGACAATTAACAGTTAACAATTAACAGTTAACAGTTACGGGGGCTTAGACGAGAGGTACGAGTCTCCTGAAACTCTCCATATTCACTGTTTTTCATCAATCTTTTTCGGGGTGGTTTTCCTTGTCTGACTTTTTGGTATTTGCGATCACGTTAATTCAGGCATACATAATCGGCGGGATCAACGGTGCTATCATCACATCGAAGAACCTCTACAAGCGCGACATACGCGAGTTCGGCAGCGGCAACCCGGGGACGACGAACTTCTACCGCACGTTCGGTATGCGCGGTACGCTGCTCGTGGTCGTGATCGATGTCGTCAAGACCGCCGCGCCGATCTTCATCGGCTGGGGTCTGTACGCGCTGTTCGGCAACAGCGACGCGACGCGCATCGGCATGACGGGGCGCATCGTCGCGGGTCTCGGCGTGATACTCGGTCACTGCTTCCCGATCTACTACAAATTTCGCGGCGGCAAGGCTGTTCTCGCGCTCGGCACCCTGCTGTTCACGATTGACTGGCGCGTATCCGTCGTCGGTTGGGGGCTGTTCCTCATCTTCGTGCTGACGACGCGGTATGTCTCACTCGGCGCGATCATCGGCTCTCTCGGCTACCCCATCGCGCTGCTGTATCTGCGTCTGCGCGCGGACGTCGCCGCGACGACGTTTGACTTTTGGATTGCCGCGTTGTCCGCCGTCATCGTCATAGCGCGCCACCACGCGAATATCGGGCGGCTGCTGCACGGAAACGAGCGCAAGTTCAGCTTCCGCCGCAGTAAACCTCAACCCGAGAGCGAGGAGATTATGAAATGAATATCTCGATTTTCGGCTCAGGCGCGTGGGGTATCGCTATCGCCATACTCCTGCACGGCAACGGTCACAGCGTAACGCTGCGCTCCTCGCATGAGAATGTGACGCGAATGTTGCTCGATACGCGCTCAAACCCGCATCTGGACGATATCCGTATCCCCGACGGTATCCGCATCGCCGAGACGCTCGACGACGCGGCAATCGGCGCGGATATGGCGGTGATCGCAACGTCGTCCGTCGAGTTGCGCGGCATCGCGGCGCGGCTGAAACCGCGGCTGTCCGACGATTGCGTGATAGTCTGCGCCTCCAAAGGGTTGGAGCAGAACACAGCGAAACGATTCTCCGAAATTCTGCGCGAGACGTTCGGCGATTCCCGCAAAATCGCCGTGCTGTCGGGTCCGACACACGCGGAGGAGGTCGCGCGCGGTGTGCCGACGGCGTGTGTCGCCGCGTCCGACGATCTCGCTGTCGCCGAACTGGTGCAAAACGCGTTCATGAACGAGATTTTCCGCGTCTACACGTCCGACGACACGCTCGGTGTCGAACTGGGCGGCGCGCTCAAAAACGTCATAGCACTCTGCGCGGGTATATGCGTCGGTGTCGGGTACGGCGACAACACGATTGCCGCGCTCATGACACGCGGCATGACCGAGATCGCCGCGCTCGTGTCCAAACTCGGCGGTCGCCGCGCGACGATATTCGGGCTGGGCGGTGTCGGCGACCTGTTCGTCACGTGCATGTCGCGCCACTCACGCAACCGCCGCGCGGGTATACTGATCGGTCAGGGCATGGACGCGCAGTCCGCCATGCGCGAGGTCGGCTCGGTCGTCGAGGGCTATTACGCCGCCGCCGCCGCGAAGTTGCTCGCCGAGCGCGCCGAGATCGAGATGCCGATATGCGCCGAGGCATACAACGTGCTGTACGAGGGCAAATCCCCCGTAGAGATAATGCGCGAACTGATGACAAGAAGCCCGAAAATTGAGGGGTAACGGCAGACATTACGAATCACGAGTTGAACATCGCGTGTCTCGTGTCCTCGTAGGGGGCGATGTCCACATCGCCCCTGCTGTCATTCTGCACCGTCTTTGTCATTCAGAGCGAAGCGAAGAATCTCGTACGCGCGACTTGCGGCGGCTCTGTCATTCTGAGCCTGCGAAGAATCCCCTTTGATTGACGCTTAATCTTGCGACTTGCGTCGCGGGCTACTTTAATCTTTTCGATAGCTTGTCCGCGCTCGCCGCGCGGCGTTACTTTCGACCCGCCGAAAGTAACCAAAGGGCGGCAGGGGCTTGCGAGCCCCTTGACCCCGAGACACCGCGCCC
>JAISJJ010000133.1 GCA_031261585.1 Oscillospiraceae bacterium | reverse complement strand
TTGAACCCTACGCCGCTCTCCCAGTCACCGTCCGCCATAGCGGTTTGCGTTATGTAATAGTCGTCGCCTATATACACCGCGTTCGCGGGTATCGGCGTAGGTGTCGGCGACGGTGTGGGTGTTGCCGTCGGCGTGAGTGTTGTCGTCGTTGCTTTGCCCGAACATGCCGCGAGAGTCAGTGCCGCTAACAGCAACGCGAGAATTGTACGCAGTTTTTTCATTTTCTTCCCCTTTTATTAACATTGGTATAGTTGTTTGTTCCCGTCGTAAGAACAAACAACTGAATGCCCGAGCATTCAGGGTTTTTCGCATTATACACCATAATATCCCACGCGTCAACACAAATCTTCAAAGTATTTTGAATTTTTGAATGTTCAACTTTCCTCCACGGCTACCCTATTTACTTTTTTTCCGCGTTCCAACTCCCGTCATTGCGAGCGCACGAAGCAATCCAGTCCCCCGTTTCCCCGTCCAAACCCTCGTAAAACGCGAGATTAGACGAGGTTGCGGGGGTTCTGGATTGCTTCGCGCGGCTCGCAATGACGAGTGAAAAAGTAAATGCGGTAGCTCTGAACTTTCCTCAATTCCCTATTGACAATCCGCGAAATCGGTGTATAATATATAACATATCAATCATATATGTATAAATATATATGAATACAATGTAATTCAAACTATAAGGAGATAATATCATGGCAATCAGCAAATCCATCACCGACCTCATCGGCAACACCCCGCTGCTCGAACTCTCGGGTTACGAAAAGGCGAACGGGCTCAATGCGACAATCGTCGGCAAGCTCGAGTACTTCAACCCAGCAGGTTCGGTCAAGGATCGTATCGCCAAGGCGATGCTCGACGATGCCGAGGCTAAGGGTCTCATCAAACCGGGCGCGACGATCATCGAGCCGACGAGCGGCAACACGGGTATCGGTCTGTCAGCCGTCGCGGCGGCGCGTGGATACAAGATTATCCTCACGATGCCCGAGACGATGAGCATTGAGCGTCGCAACCTGCTCAAAGCGTACGGCGCGGAACTCGTACTTACCGAGGGCGCGAAGGGCATGAAGGGCGCGATCGCCAAAGCCGCAGAGCTTCAGGAATCGACCCCGAACAGCTTCATCCCGTCGCAGTTCACGAACCCCGCCAACCCCGCGGTTCACAAGGCGACGACAGGTCCCGAGATCTGGAACGACACCGACGGCAAGGTCGACATCCTCGTCGGCGGCGTCGGCACAGGCGGCACAATCACGGGCGCGGGCGAATACTTGAAGTCGAAGAACCCGAACATCAAGGTCGTCGCGGTCGAACCGACCTCCTCCCCCGTCCTGTCGCAGGGTACGCCGGGCAGCCACAAGATTCAGGGTATCGGCGCGGGCTTCGTCCCCGAAGTGCTGAACACGGGCGTGTACGACGAGATCATCACCGTCTCGAACGAGGACGCGTTCGCCACGGGTAAGGCGATTGCGCGGCTCGAAGGTCTGCTCGTCGGCATCTCGTCAGGCGCGGCGGCATTCGCGGCGGCTGAACTCGCGAAACGTCCCGAGAACGCGGGCAAACTGCTAGTCGCTAGCCTCCCCGACACAGGCGAGCGTAACCTATCACCGGAACTGTTCGGCGAATAATTCGCACTAAACTGAAAATGTACGGCGGCGCGGTGAAAACCGCGCCGACTGTTTTTGTTGTGGCGTGAACAAATGACGCTGTCGGAACGTATTTGAGCGCAGCACTTCGTAGGGGTCGGGCTTGCCCGACCCGACGCACCCGAAAGATGGACATCGGGCGGGTAAACCCCGCCCCTACGGTGACGCGAATCCATATTTATGGTGCCGCCATATTTTCAACCCAATATTCCCGCCCCCGTCGTAAAATCGGGGTTGACAAATGCGCGGATTAGTGATAGAATACGCGACATGCGTAGGGGCATGGTGAAAGGGTATCACAACGGTCTCCAAAACCGTTTTTGAGGGTTCGAATCCTTCTGCCCCTGCCAAAAAAAGTTTGTCTTTGTTTTGCGGGATAACGCGCCCGATATTGTCGACAGGCTTGCTGATTTTTGACAAGCCGAGGTGATTGCAGCTATGTCTCACACCGATCAAAACAGGAAACACTATATTGACAATCTGCGTTGGTTGACGATACTGCTTCTTTTCCCGTACCATACGTTTATGATATTCAACAGTTGGGGCGAGGATTTTTACATCAGGGGTTCCTCTGTCGATGTCCTCGGCTATATAATTTTATTTTTATCCTCATTTATGATGCCGCTTCTGTTTGTGATTGCGGGCATCAGTTCTTCGCACGCGCTGCAAAACCGCACACCCGCGCAATTCATCAAAGAACGCGTGAGTAAACTCCTCGTTCCGCTGATTTTCGGTCTGCTTATCGTCATTCCCGTACAGTCCTATCTGGCGGAGCTTTTTCACTTCGGCGAGGGCAGTTACTTCAATTTTTTCACAAAGTTCGGCGATCTGACAGGCTACACAGGCGGCTTCACACCGGGTCAGCTCTGGTTTATCGCCTATCTGTTTGTCATAAGCCTGATAGCTCTGCCGTTCATGCTGCTCTACAAAAAGCGCGGCAACGGCACATTTGGTGCAAAATTCCCCTTCGCGGTCGTTGTATTGATCGGTATTCTTCTGCCGTACGCGCACATGATACTCAACATCAGCGGTAAGAGTCTCGGCGAGTATCTCGCGCTCTTCCTTTTCGGCTTTTTCATACTGTCGCGCGATGCTGTCGTCTCAAAACTCACAAAATATCGTTGGATTCTCCTCGGACTATTTGCCGTCTCGTGGATAATCAGGATCATTTTGTGGACGCACGAGTTTTGGGAGACGCACGAGTGGCTTGCCGTTCTGTGCGTGCTGGGATTCGGTCAAAAGCACCTGAATTTCAGCGGCAAATTTTCGAGCTACATGTCAAAGGCAGCCTTTGGCGTATACATCTTCCATCAGTCACTGATCGTCATCGCGGGGTACTTCATCTTTACGCTCACCGACAAAATACTGATACAAGTACCTGTAATAATGGCGTTCAGCATCGTGTTTTCGTTCGCGCTGTACGAGTTGTGCAAGCGGGTAAAACCGTTGCGCCGGATGTTCGGGCTGAAAAAGTGAGACTGAGAAACTGGATAAAAATCAAAAAGCACCAAACGAGCCGAATCAGGTTCACAGTGAATTACATTGTTTTGCCTGCCATGTTCGGCGCGGTGGTTATTATGTTATCGCTGGTCTGTATATTTATGGCGATTGACGAGCAGAAATACGTGACGCTCGCTGTCGTGCTGTTCTGCGTCATCGGCGTGGTCTTGGCAGCGACGGTTGCTGTTACTTATCTTTCCGTGCCGATTATCAGAAAGCGTGAACTGCAAATCGAGTGCGCAAAATATGATTTTGACTACGCGGGAGAAATACACAATATTGAATCAATTTATCTCTGGATTTGGGAAACGGACGAGGCATGTAAAATCGACTTTGAACCACTCGGCATTCAATTTAACGATCACTTTTACTTGTATTCCGAGTGTACCGCGAGCGTTGAGACATCAAGCAGGTCGTATCGAATTGACATTACAATCAGATTTTGTTTTGAAAACGATAAATATTTTTCCATGGTTTTGGAGGGATATCTGATAAAAATCATCAGCAAGTTTGATATACAAATTGTTAATCAGGAAATTTATGACTACATTATTCACAACAAGGAACAAGCCTTTGATCAGATATACAGATACGGAGACGTGCGCTCGGTAACAGTCACATAACACAAAAAGCACCTGTAATCGCAAAGATTACAGGTGTTCTGCTTTTCCGTTACCCCGCTCCCCCGTTCAACCGTTCCGCAATCCCCCGCACCGCGGCTTTTGCCGCTTCGTCGTCGCGCGCGGGCAGCGTATCGGTGTTGAAAGACGTCGCGATATCGCTGTCGTCGAGCGTCGCGCCCAATATGCGCAGCGTGATGCGCGCCATGCGCACCGCGCCGTCGGGGTTGCCCTTGCCGCCACCCGTGAGTATCACCGCACCGACTTTCGGGCGCACGGGAATCGGCACACCGCGCATGTGTTTCGCCGTGTGGTGTATTTGCAGGCGCGAGATGAGCGACAGCATCGGACCCGTGAGCGTGCCGTAGTACACGGGCGACGCGAGGACGACGACCTCAAAATCGTCGTCGTACACCGTCTGCATGTCGTCGTGAATCGCGCACTCCGCGTGCTCATAGCAGTATCGGCAGTCGACGCACGGCGAGATGTCGTCGCGGTACGCCGACAACTCGGTGATCTCGCCCGTCAGATGCGATTTCAGTTCCCGCAACAGTGCGGCGGTGTCGCCGTTCAAGCGCGGCGACCCGTTGATGATGAGTGTTTTCAAGTAAATGCTCCTGATTCGACCGCAAATTTGCGAATAACGGCGGCTATCACGCCCAATTATAGCACACCTGTTAACACGAATCAAGCATTGATCAGCACTATGAGTGGACAAGCGGCGTTGACATAATAATTGTGAGCGCAAATCTTTCGTAGGGGTCGGTCTTGACCGACCCGCCGCAAAATCTGCGGGCAGCGGAGGGCGGGTCAAGACCCGCCCCTACGACGACGCGAATCAGTATAATAACGCCGCCATATAACCAATGCCATGTGTCCACACCCTCAGCACGACAACCTCGCAACTCCCGTCCAATCTCCCGTAAACTGTTAATTGTTAATTGTTAACTGTTAATTGCCAATTGCCAATTGCCATCACCGTTTCCATCTCAACAGCCAACGCTGTAAAATGTTGAAGAAGAACGTGATCACCGTGACCACGATACCGATAACGAACACGCCCGCGAGCGCGCGCGTGTAGTTGCCGAAATTGGCGTAGTTGTTCACATAATAGCCCATGCCGCTGCGCGCGCCGATCATCTCGGCGGAGGTCAGCAGTATGAACGACACGGACAACCCCTGATTACACCCGATGAATATCTGCGGCAGCGCGGCGGGCAGGACGACGCGGAACAGCATCGTACCGTGTCCGACGCCGAGCGTTTTCGCGGAGTCGAGTATGCGCTTTTCCACGCCCAACACGCCGCTCATCGTCGACGCGAGCGTCGGCCAGAACGCCGCCATAAACATCACGGCGACCGACGCCGACCGAAATGTCGGCAGCAGCACGATGAAGTAGGGTATGTAGACGATAGGCGAGATGGACGCGAGAAATTTCGAGATGTAGCCCGCCGCGCTGCCCACGCGTACGTTCCACCCGAGAAACAGTCCGAGCGGTATCGCGATAACGAGCGCGAGCACATACCCGCGAAAGACCAGCACGAGCGATGAGCCGATATTGGCGAACATGACCTTTACGTCCACCGCCATCGCCTGAAACACCGCGCCGGGCGGCGGGAACACCGCCTCGTTCAGCACCTTGAACTTAGCCGTCGCGAGCGTCCACGCGCACAAAAACGCGAACAGGAAGCCGATCACGTCCGTGAACACGTGGCGTATGCGGTCGTTTTTTGTCGTGAGCGTGACCGCCAGCATCACCGCTTCGAGCGCGATGGCGAAATACGTCGTGTACTCGAAGTGATCCTGTACGCGCAGCGCGCGGTCGGGTATCAGCCGCAACAGCAACAGCGCGATAAACAGCAGATTCGATACGGTCAGCAGCCGTCTCAGTCGCGCCATCAGATCACCACCTCGGTTCCGCCGATTCTGTCGCCCACGGAGCTGAACAGCAGCGACATCATCTCGTTGCGCAGCTTGAAATACCCCTCGGTTTGCACGAGTTCCGCGTGGTCACGCGGGCGCGCGAACGGCACGTCAATCTCCTTGACGACGGTCCCGGGGCTGTTGGAGAGCATGACGATCTTGTCCGACAGGAAGATCGCCTCGTCGATGTCGTGCGTGACGAACACGACGGTCTTGCGCCGCTCCTCCCCGTCCCACAGTTTCAGCAACAGCTCCTGCATGATCGTGCGGTTCTTAGCGTCAATCGCGCCGAACGGCTCATCCATGAGCAGAATGTCCGTGTCCATCGCAAGCGCGCGCGCAATCGCAACGCGCTGCTGCATGCCTCCCGAGAGCTGATGCGGATACTTGCGCGTGAACTCGGAAAGCCCCACGCGCTCCAAAAACGCGTCCGCCACCTCGTAGCGTTCGCGTCTTTTCAAGCCCCGCCGCACCTGTTTCACGCCGAACGCTATGTTGTTGCGCGCGTTCATCCACGGGAACAGCGAGTAGTGTTGAAACACCACGCCGCGATCACGCCCCGTACCCGTTATCGGCTTGCCGTCGATTGTGACCGAGCCGCCCGCGGGGAAATTCAGCCCCTGCAAGATGCTCAGGAGCGTACTCTTTCCGCAGCCGCTGGAACCGATGATCGACACGAATTCGCCCTCGTTGATGTCGAGTGAAACATCGTCGAGCGCGACAAAACGGTCGAGTTTTTCGACGTACTCGGCGCGCAGGTTCTTAATCTCAATTTTTGCCATATAATCTCCGTTTTCAGCGTAGATAACGTCAGACGGGGAACGCGGAATATTACGCTCCGCGTTCCCCAACTTGTTAATTTGCGAGTGCGATCAGTCCGCTGTGGTGAAGTACGCGAGCAGTTCTTTGTACACGCTGTCGTTCGGATTCTCCGCGAGCAGCGAGTTCAGCGCGCGCGAGTAGATGTCGACGTTGTAGAGTTGCGTGATATCGTAGTCGGCGGTGTAGCCGAACGCGACGGTGTCCTCTTTCAGCGCGAACGTCGCGATTCTGTCGGGGTCGGGGTGCGACTGCGCGTGACCGCCGTAGACCTCGTACTCGATGTCGGCAGCGTCAATCGTGATGTACTTGCCCACGTCGGCGACCGTCTGCGCGTGGTTCTCCTGCGAGAACTTGAACGCCTTGATCAGCGCGCGCTCAAATGCGATATACGTGTTCGGCTTCGCGGCGAGTGCGGTCGTCAACGCGACCTGTCGGCAGCAGGGCTGGTTGTGGAACTCCTCAGCCTCGTTGCAGTAGTAGACGACGGTGTGACCCGCGTTCTTCGCAATCGACGCGTACGGCGAGTACACGGACGCGGCGTCAATCTGCGCGCCCGCAAGCGCGTTGTACGCGTCTTTCTGGCTGTCGAAGTAGATGATATTGACCTTATCGGCTCCCTCGCCGATCTCAATACCGTTGTTTTTGAGCAGTACGAGCAGCTCCAAATCCTGTACGCTGTTCTTCACGCTGGCGACGTTTCTGCCTTTCAGCACCGTGATATCGCCCTCTTGGAAGCCCTCGGGGATAAACTCGGATTTCAGCACGTAGCCGTGTCCGTTCGACATCGCGCCGCCGAATACGGTGATGTCGTGACCCGCTGACTGCTGTGTGACGACGGGGACGGAACCGATGAACGCCGCGTCGAGTTTGCCCGATTCGAGACCCGCAACGAGTTCACCCGCGCTCGCGAACAGTGTGAGCGTCACGGTCAAGCCCTCTTCCGCGAAGAATCCCTCCTGCTCCGCTACGAAGCCGAGCAGATGCGCCGTGGAGTTCAGGTGTCCGAGCGCGAACGTGGTCTGTTCAAGCGGTGCGGGCGTGGGTACTTCGGGGGTCGGTGTCGTCGCCGCACCCGAATCGGTCGGTGTGGACGCGGGTGTCGGTGTCGGCGAGGTTGTGGTGGTGCCGCCTGTCGCGCACGCGCTGAATACGAGGAGAACGGCGAGAAGCAGTGCCGCGACGGATATTGCCTTTTTCATTGTTTGATCACCTTTCTAATATCACGAATACATACTAAGATTATATGTATTTCGTAGAGTATTATAGTACATCGTCAGGCAAATGTCAACAGCAATTCTTCTAAAACTTATATATTTTATAAACTTTTTACGCAGATGGTTTTCAGTGCCTTGGTTCCTGTGCACGTTTCGCGTTTTGTGTAGGGGCGACCCCATGTGGTCGCCCTGTTACAGTGCGAATAACCCCGACGGGCGACCAATGGTCGCCCCTACGGCAACGCCCGCAACTCCCGTCCAAACCCCTGTATCTGTTATCTGTCAAGACAACGGCGGGCGATTAATAATCGCCCCTACATGCGCACCGTCCGCGTCTCTCGTCCACCAACTGTTAATTGTTAACTGTTAACTGTTAATTGAAGCTATATGCTCTGTCCCACACTCGTTACGGCACCTGTCTCCAACGCGAGCAGTTGATCCGCCCAGCTCTTCGCCCATTCGCGCAGTTCCGCGACATCGAGCGGCGCGGGTGTCGTCGATTTCTCGTGTTCCGCGATCTTCTTCGCGAGCGCGGTGTATACCGCCGCCTGCTCGGAGTCGGGAGCGGCTTCAATCGTCGTCTTGCCCTGCAACTCGGACTGCGTGACGGTCACGGAGCGCGGCACATACTGGACGATCTGCGTACTCGTGCGCTGTGCGAAGTCGTCGACGATGCTCTTGGCGTACGGCTGGTTGATCGAGTTCGCGATGATGCCGCCGAGCAGCGCGCCGCCCGAGTTCGAGTACTTCTGGATACCCTTGAACAGGTTGTTCGCGGCGTAAATCGCCATAAAATCCGCTGACGAGACCGTGAACACGTGTTCAGCGATACCCTCGCGGATCGGCACGGCGAATCCGCCGCACACCACGTCGCCCAGCACGTCGTAGATCACGATGTCGATGTCGAGCTTCTCGAAAATCTTCTGCTGTTTCAGCAGTTCCACGGCGGTTATGATGCCGCGCCCCGCGCAGCCCACACCGGGAGCGGGACCGCCCGCCTCGACGCAGTAGATGCCGTTGAACCCCTGAAATATCAGGTCGTTTGCCTTGACGCTGGACTTCTCTCTCAACGTGTCAAGCACGGTCGGGATATACTCGCCGCCGCGCAGGGTGTTTGTCGAGTCGCTCTTGGGGTCGCAGCCGAACTGCATGACCTTGTAGCCGAGCTTTGACAGCGCGGCTGAGATGTTCGAGGTCGTCGTCGACTTGCCTATGCCGCCCTTGCCGTAGATTGCGATTTGTTTGATCTTCTTTGCCATTGTTACTCTCCTAAATTACTGATTTCCAATAAGAATACGCTTTTCGCGTGTTTTACGTGCGGACACTGCTGTCCGACTATGATAACGCGTTCGCTTTCGCGCGCGATCTCATTCAATGTTATTCGGTAATCCCCGTCAGTCGTCGGCACCTCCGTCGCTGTGAGCGCGCCGCTGTCCGTGAGATGCGCAAACGAGTACGGGCAGACGTGCAACACGCCGCTTGTGCCGCTGTCCGCGACAGTTTTCAGCAACCGCAGTTGGTACGGTGCCGCAAACGCTCGGATTCGGGGTTCTCCGATGAGTTCCGCCTGTGCGTACGGGTCGGACAGCGAGATGATCTCCGCGCCGACGCCGAACGCCGTGGTGATGTACGCGGCGAGCGCGTCCGTGAGTGCCGCGAGTTTTGCGTGAACCGCGTCTGGTTCGCGTATCAGTTGCCGCAACATCGTCTTACCTGACACGCGCGCGAGTGTCGAGTACGCGGCTTCGAGTTGCAGCACCGCGTCGTCGGACGGCGCGACATTGTCCTCCGTGACGCAGTAGTCGCTGAGTTTGTGCAGTTCCACGCTAAAACCCCAGCGACGCGATGAACAATTTCTCAAATCCCGGCGCGTTCGAGAGTTCCACCTTGTCGACGCTCGCCGTCACGTCCGCCAGGTACCCGCGAAACGCGCTGCTCAGCAGGTACGCCGCCGCGCCTGACTGTGACGTGTTGCCCACGAATCGCACATTGCCCGCGAACGACTGCGGCAACAGTCCGAGGTTCAGCAGACTGCTCTCGCGCAGGTGATATCCGAACGACCCCGCGATCAGCACCTCGTCAACCGCCGTCTCAGGCACTTCGAGTTGCGCTAACAACGCGGTCAACCCCGCGCGTATCGCGCCTTTCGCGAGTTGCACCTGCCGCACGTCTTTTTGCGTGAGATGCACATTCTCGGTGATCTCGAACGACTTTACGCCTTTCTCGGCGAACCGTCCGCCCTTATCGACAACGCCCGTGCGCGCGAGTTCCGCTACGATGTCGAGCAGACCGCTGCCGCAAATGCCGACGGCGGGTTCGTTACCGATTGTCGAGTACGTAATCGCGCCGTCGTCCGTGATGTGAAACGCCTCGATCGCGCCCGCACCCGCGCGCATACCGCACGTGATGTTCATGCCCTCGAACGCGGGACCCGCGGCGGTCGACGTGGCGGAGAGCCGCCCGTCGGACGCGAGAACCATCTCGCCGTTCGTGCCTATGTCGATGAACAGCGTCGTGCCGCGCCTCTGTTCGAGCCGCGTCGCGAGAATGCCCGACGTGATGTCCGCGCCGACGAACGCCGAGATGATCGGCGGCAGATATATGACCCCGAACGGCGAAATACCGAGCGCGTCGGCGTGGACATGCTCCCCGCCCGCGACGTTCGAGTTATAGGGGAACTTGCCGAGCGGCGCGGGGTCAACACCGATCGCCATGTGCAGCATCGCGGTATTGCCGCTGAACACGACCTCGTAGATATTGCGCGGCTCGATACGCGCCGACGCGGTGAGTTTGTCGCGCATATCGCCGAACGCCGCGAGAAACGCGCGGTGCAGTATCGCAACGCCGTCGTCCGTCTCGGACGCGAAGTGTATACGCGTCAAAACGTCCTGCGCGAACGCCGTCTGAGGATTCAGCAGACTCTCGGACGCGAGTTTCGCGCCCGTTTTCAGGTCGATAAGCTCCGCGACGAGCGTCGTCGTGCCGATATCGAGCGCGATACCGTACACCGCGTCCGTGGTGTCGCCGCGCTCAACGCCGAGCGGCAAATCGCCGCCGAACACGCGCGTCTCACCGTCCGCAAAACGCTTCGTTATGTACGGCTCGACCGCGTACTCAAACGCCACATCACTGCCCGTGAGGATACGCACCGACGCGTTCTGCTCCGCGTTGTCGGGTACCTCAACGTCGGTGTCGCGCGTGACACTCGTCTGACACGCGAGTACCTCAGCCCCGTCAACGCGCACCTTGCACTTGCCGCACGTGCCGACGGCGTTACACGGCGACTCGATCTCCACGCCGACGGCGCGCGCCGCTTCGAGTATCGTCGTGCCGTCCGCTACGGCAATTTCGCGGTTCTCGCGGGTAAATCTGACTGTCGGCATGCTAACCTCGCACCGCGCTTGTGAGTGCTTGAATGTTCGTGAGCGGCGTGGCGGTACCCAGACCGCAGGCGGGCGATATGATGTCGATCCCGTCGGACACGAGCTTGCGCGTCGAGGTCTCGACGGCGTTCGCCTTTCCGAGTTCGAGCAGGTATGTGCTGACATTGCCCATGACCGTCGCGTTAAGCTCCGATTTCAGCGTTTTCAGGTTGACCATCGCGTCGACGCTCAGCGCGTTTGAGTGCAGTTTCGCGAGCGACGGTTTTATCATGTTCACGTCGCCGCAGATGTGGATAATCACGGGTGTGCCGTGCGCCAGAATCGCGTCGGTCAACTTGTTAAGATACGGTGCGGCGAACTCGTCGAAGAATCTCGGGCCGAGTATCTCCCCCGTCGCCGTGGGGTCTGCGATTGATATCACGGACGCGCCGTTTTCCGCCAGCAGCAGCGCGTAGTCGATGAGCTGTTCCGTCACGTAGTCGAGTACGCGGTGCGCCGTCTCGCGGCTCTTGCGCAGTTGTTTCAGAAACGTCATCGGGTCGACGACGGACGCTGACGTGCTGACGGGTCCCGTGACACTGCCGATTACGGGTATCTCGGGGTTGCGCCGACGCAGTTCGCTCACCGCCTGAATCACGGTTCCCGCGCGCGTACTCTTCGCGACCGCGCCGCGCTCAAGAAAGTTCACGTCCTCGACGGAACCGTACACCTCGCGCGCAATCTTCGGCTCACATTCGAGCGACCCGAAATCTATGTCGCTGCCGAGAGCCTCAGCCTCGACAGTCATGCAGAACGGCACGCCGATGTTCTCGAACCCCGTGAGCCGCGCCACATCGTCCGCAAGTTCCGCCATGAGCCGCCAGTCGCTGTGCGCGGACGGCAGCGTGTGATCCGTCGCCGTCATCACGTCGACAATTGCGGCGTTCATCATGCCGCCGGGGCATATCACGGGCGGACGCTCGGTACCTTTGCCGTCCAACGTGCGCAACAGCCGCTCGCGCGGTGAAAATGTGTCTGCCATGCTACCTCGCGGCGACGGCGGCGGACAGTAAATCCTCCACAAGGCTCAGCCCGCCCGCAAATCCCGTGTAACCGCGCGAGAGTACGGCGCGGTTCGAGATCGGGTACGTCACGGACAGGTGTCCCGCGCCGATCTTCGTCGCGAGCGAGCGGTCGAGCGACGAGCCGATCACGAACGCGGGTGTGAGCGTCTCGGCGTACTTGTCGGACTCCTGCTTCGGGTACAGCTCGTTTATGTAGCGTATAGCCTCGGTGGCGTTCGTGTCGAACACGACTTTCGGCGCGGGTATCGGGTCATCGGTGCGGAGTTTCGCGGTAATTATCTCCTGCGTCTCCTCGTCTAATACGTCCGTGAACTGCGTCAGCACGGGGAGCCAACCCAAATCGTCGATCAAAAACCGCGTGACGGCGACGGCGTAGTTCACGTCCGCGATCACAACGGCGTACTTCTGCAAATCCGCGTCGTTGTACACGTCGGCGAGCGGTTCGAGATAGCGGAAATATTGGCGGTTCTCCTCGTCGATTACCGCCTCAACGTCCACGTCGAGGTTCAGCGCGGACGCGACGGCGCGCAGTAACTCCGCACTCGCCGTGGGTCCCACGGGCAATGTCGCCTGAATGAACGGCACACCGTGAACCTCCTCATACGTGCGCGCGGCGTCCACACCGTACACGTCCGAGAGGACGACGTTCAGCGCGGCGGACGACGAATTTTTGAGATTATCCAGCGTGTCCTCGTTCGTGAAGAACGTGTTGACCGTCACGCCGATCTTTTCGAGCAGGCGGCGCGCGCCGATCAGGTTCCCGCGCCAGAACGCGTCCATATACGGCACGATGCCGAGGATATTCACGGTTTTCGGTGCTTTCGGAAGGTCGTACGCTACGTACTGTTTCACGAGTTCCGACAGCACGATATCGTAGCCGAGGTACGAGTTGCCCTTGAACCCGCCCGTGTTCGCCGCCACGATGTCCACGCCCTGCGCGCGATATTCCGCGGTGACGGAGCGGATATCGTCGCCGATGATCTCGGTGACGCAACCCGTAATGACGACGTACAGTTCGCCGTCCATGAGTTCCAGAGTTGTGCCAATCTGCTCGTGCAATCTGTCAACGCCGCCGAATACGACATCGCGCTCACTCACGTTCGAGCTGGGTACGGCTAATCCGCCGCAGTAACCGCCGACCTGCAATCCGCTGCCGCCGTTCTGCGCCCACGCGATGCTGCCCGCGCAACCGACGGCGGCGTGCAGAATCGGTATCGTGTCAGGCAACGCTTCCAGTGTCGACAGCGCGCCGCCGAGCGAACAGTAATAGCGCGGACGCTCTATTGAATTGCTCATTTTGACACCTCCGAACGCTCTTCAAAGTCCTCAGGCACCTCAATGCCCGATTTTATGTACGTGAACGGGTTCTTGTCGTACCAATCCGCCTTGTACGGCAACCGCGTGTGGCGGCTCAGATTGCGGTTGAACGCGGGGTTCGCGAGTTGGCGGTACAGTCGCCGCGCAAGCTCAAAAACGCCGCGATAGCCGAGGTACGCAAGCCCCGAGTTGTAGATGACGTGCGACGGGATACCGAGTTTCGTCGCGGTCGAGTTGCCGTTCCAGTGTCCGAGGAACAGGTCGGGCTTGATCGTGTTCAACAGATTCGCTTCCTCGAACGGCTGGCAGTTCGCGATGTTGATCACGAGATTTTCGTCCGTATTTTTCAGCAGTTTTTCGTACTCGACGTTCGCGAACTCGTCGTGGTGGAAACTGCGGATACCCGCGATCTCAAATCCCAGATCATGCAGGAGATTTGCAGTAGCCAGCGCGCGGAACTCGCCCGCGCTGATGAATACGCGCTTGCCCTTGAAGAACGGGTGGTATTTCGCGAGAGCTTCTTCAAGCTCAACAGTCTCGCGGGCTATCAGCCGCTCCGCCATCGCGGATTTGCCGAGACGCTCCGCGATGTCGCGAATCCAGATGTTCGTGTTCTCGATACCGATCGGCATGTGTTTCAGCACGTACGGCACGTTGTACTCGTCCTCAAGATGTTTCAGCAGATAGTCGTCATGCGTCGGACACGTGGAGATCGACAGCCCCGCGTACTTGATCTTATACATCTCGTCGGGATTCGCGAAGTTCGGGAACGCGTTGACCTTTTGGTCGAGCGCGTTCAGGTACCGCGTGAGTTCCGTCTCGTCGGCGTACCCCATGGACGACACAGAGAACAGATTCACCGTGTGCGCGCGCTCGTACGCGATGCGCTCGTTGTACAGGTCGTCCTTGATGATCGGGTCGTCGAAACGCGGATCGTCAAACGCGGATTTCGCGAGACCGTGGTATACAGCGTCGTACGCCGTCGCCCAGATTTTCGTCTTGAACCCCTCGCAGTGTACGGGGACGATGCGCGCCGACACCTCGGACTGCGCGCGCTCGATAACGCCGTCCACATCGTCGCCGATGATACCGGGAACGCACGTTGCGACGACGGTGATCGTCTTGGGGCGGTAGAGCTTGTCGGCGTCGAGAATCGCGTTGTACAGCTTTGTCTCCGCACCCGAGATGACGTCCGTCTCATTCAGCGCGGTGGACACCCATATCGCGTCGCGCACGGCGTTACCGCGCTGGACGTTGCCCGAACGCGTGTTCGCGTTCTGCGAGTGGGACGGCGCACCGCAACCGATTGCGCCGTGGAAGATGTTCACGTTGTCGGGTATCGTGTTCAGAATGGACGAACCGGGCAGCAGCAGACAGATTGAACCCTGTGAAAAACTGCGCTCACCGTCCTCTAAACACGCGCACTTTTTGCCCTTATCCGCAATATCGCACAGCGAACCGCCGTACACGATACACGCGCCCAGTCGATCCTCGCGTTTTTGCACCTCGCGGACTTCTGTTATACTCATTTTATTATCCTCCTTTACAGCGACGCTCGGTCGAACAGCGGCGTGGACAGGTACCGTTCACCCGTGTCGGGCAGCAGCACCGCGACGGTCTTACCCGCAAATTCGCTCCGTCTCGCGACGTTTGTCGCGGCGTAGACGGCGGCGGCGGACGAGATGCCGACGAGCAGACCCTCGGTGCGCGCCAAATCCTGCGCGGTCTCGAACGCCTCCTCCGTGCGCACCTTGAAAATCTCGTCAATCACCTTGATGTTCAGCACTTTCGGGATAAATCCCGCGCCGATACCCTGAATCTTGTGTCCCCCGGGCGCACCGCCCGACAGCACGGGCGAATCGAACGGCTCAACGGCGATGATCTTCACGTCGGGGTTGCGCTCTTTCAGCACCTCGCCCACGCCCGTGATCGTGCCGCCCGTGCCGACACCCGCGACAAACGCGTCGATCTCACCGTCGAGGTCGTCCCAGAGTTCGACAGCGGTCGTCTCGCGGTGTATGCGCACGTTGGACGGGTTGTCAAACTGCTGCGGGATAAACGATTTGTCGAAGAAAACGGAGAGTTCCTCCGCTTTTTTGATCGCGCCTTTCATGCCCGCCGCACCCGGTGTCAGCACGAGTTCCGCGTTCAACGCTTTGAGCAGATTGCGCCGCTCGACGCTCATCGTGTCGGGCATCGTGAGTATCAGTCGATACCCTTTCGACGCGGCGACGTACGCGAGACCGATACCCGTGTTGCCGCTCGTCGGCTCGATGATCACGGTTTCATGGTCGAGCCGCCCGTCGCGCTCCGCATCCTCGATCATCGCGAGCGCGATGCGGTCTTTCACGGACGACAGTGGATTGAAGTATTCGAGTTTCGCGATCAGCTTTGCGCGCACACCTTTTTCGAGCGCGTAATCCGTGAGTTGCAGCAGCGGCGTGTTGCCGATCAATTCCGTGAGCTTTTTTGCGTATTTAGCCATGAATTATCCTCTCCTGTTTGTGTTCTGTATTATATTCCGCGACGACTTTCGCTATGGTCTGCAAATTTTCCGGCGGCGTGGACGGCGGTATATCGCACCCGGGCATGACGATGTATCCCCCGCCGCCGCCCGCGCGCTCGATACATTCGAGTACGGACGCGCGAATCTCGTCCTCCGTGCCGTTCTGCACGATTGTGACGGGGTTCATGTTGCCCGAAAACGCTATTTTACCGTCAAACGCGCCGCGCGCTTCGTCGAGATCGACCTTGTAGTCGAGCGACATGACCTGCGCACCCGATTGCGCGATGAGGTCGAGACGATTCGCCGTGTTGCCGCATATATGCAGTCCGAGTACGAGACCTTTGGCGCTCAGCCGCTCGTATATGCGCTTAATGTACGGCAGCGCGACGGCTTCAAAATGCTTGCGCGATATCATGTCGCCCGACGCGCTCGGCTCAGCCATGAAAATGACGCGCGCGCCCGCGTCTATGTAGCCCTGCATGTAGTTCAGATACAGCTCGACGGAGAAGTTCATGAGCTTTTCGACGGCTTCGGGGTTCTTGTACACACTGCGCATGAGCGCGTCCGCGCCGAACAGCAGCCCCGTCAGCGTGAACGGTCCCCACATACTCGCGCCTACCAAGCGTTCACCGCGCTCTTTCTCCACGAGCAACCGCGTCGCGCCGTACAGCAACTGAATATCGGGGTCGCGCAGCACGGACGCGGGGTCGATTGCGTCCGTATCGTCGGCTGTCGCGAACAGCGGCTCCACCACGTCGGGCGTACCCTTGCGGCGGAATTTTATCTTGCCGCCGACGGCTTTTACGACGATGTTGTTGTACCCCGACCCGACCCACGAGATGCCCGAATCGACGAGCGTGTACCCCTCGTACAGCCAATCCGCCATAGTCTCGGCGGGCAGTTCGAGAGCGCGCTGCAACGTCACGTCGTTGCGGTTTATCGCCCACGCGCCCGACGACAGCAGCGCGAACGGCACCTGCTCCGTCGGCTCGCGGTTCACGGCGCGCAGAATGGTCTCGGTGTGGCTCATCATCGCGCCCCCTTACGCCAAAATGCCGCGCACAAGGCGCACGGCTTCGGCGGCGTTGACGGAGTACCCGTCCGCGCCGATCTTGTCCGCAAAACCCTGCGAGATCGGACCGCCGCCGACGATGACCTTGTGATTTTCGCGGATACCGCGCTGTTTCAGCACCTCGATAACCTCGCCCATGCCGCTCATCGTCGTCGTCATGAGTGTGGATATCGCGATAACGTCCGCGTTTTCACGCACGGCAGCATCCACGAAGTCGGACGGCAGAATGTCACGCCCGAGGTCGATGACGTTGAAACCCGCCGTCTCCAACATGATTTTCACGAGGTTTTTACCGATATCGTGCGTGTCGCCCTCGATAACGCCTATGATAACCGTGTGCTTTTTGCCCTCGCCCGACTGCTTGATGTGCGGTTTGAGAATGTCCAGCCCCGCGTACATCGCGTCCGCGCAGACAATCAGCTCAGGTACGAAATACTCCTGCTCCTCGAATAACTGCCCCGCGCGCTCCATGCCGTCGGCGAGACCCTTGTCTATCGCGTCGTACGCGTCGTGTCCGCCCGACACCACATCGTTCGCCAGCGCGACGACGGCGTCCTCGTCCATGTCGACAACCGCGTCGGACAGCCCGCGAAACAGCTCGCCAGCATCTGCCATTGTCTTAACTCCTTATGTCTTATAAATTATGTAATGCTTAGTAATTAGATATGATTTAACATAAATCTTACACCATTTACAGACAGATGTCAAGTGTAAAATTGCGTTATCATGCCGTTATCGTGAATTGTCGGCGTGTTTCACAATTTTTTCTTTACATCCGCCCAATACTGATATATAATACATACCTATATGTATTTCAAGCGAGGTTTTTCATGAATCGAGACACTATCTGCGTACACGGCAACAAGAAGCCGATACCTGACAAATCGGGCGCGGTCGCCGTGCCGATATACCAGACCGCGACGTTTGCGCACCCCGCCGTCGGCAAAAGCACGGGGTACGACTACACGCGCAGCGGCAACCCGACGCGGGACGCGTTGGAGAGTGCCGTCGCGTCACTCGAAGGCGGTGCCGACGCGCTGGCGTTCGCGTCGGGCATGGCGGCAGTCACCACGCTGATGGAACTGTTCGCGCCGAACGACCACATCATCGCATCAGACGACCTGTACGGCGGCACACGGCGGCTGTTCGACGCGGTATCCGTGAAAAACGGACTGCAATTCACGTACGTAGGCGGCGCGGACGAGCTGTCCGACGCGCTGACGGAACACACGCGCGCCGTGTTCATCGAGACACCGACGAATCCGATGATGAACGTCGTGGACATCGCGCAGTGTGCCGCGTTTTCGCGCGCGCACGGGCTGCTGCTGATCGTCGACAACACGTTTCTGACCCCGTATTTCCAACAGCCTATCGCGCTCGGTGCGGACATCGTACTGCACAGCGGCACGAAATACCTCGGCGGTCACAACGACACGCTCGCGGGTCTGCTCGTCACGAAAACGACTGAACTCGCGGAAAAACTGCGCTTCATTCAAAAAACGACGGGCGCGGTACTCGCCCCGTTCGACGCGTTTCTCGTCCTGCGCGGTATCAAGACGCTCGCACTGCGCGTCACGCGGCAGCAGGAGACAGCGGTCAAAGTCGCCGAATGGCTGCAATCACAGCGCAAAGTCGCGCGCGTGTACTACCCGGGGTTGCCCGAACACCCGCAGTACGAGTTGTCGCGCAGACAGGCGTCGGGTTTCGGCGGTATGCTGTCGTTCACGGTCGATTCGCGCGAGACGGCGGAGCGCGTACTTGAAGCTGTGCAACTGATCCAGTACGCCGAGAGTCTCGGCGGCGTGGAGTCGCTGATCACGTACCCGATGTTGCAGACGCACGCGGATGTACCTGAGGCTGAGCGACTGCGGCTCGGTATCGACGACAAACTGCTGCGGCTGTCCGTCGGGATTGAGGACGCGGACGATCTGATAGCGGACTTGGCTCAGGCGTTCGGGGGTTAACATGGCGTTTGATTTCGACAAGATCATCGACCGCACAGGCACGTACAGCATCAAGTACGGCGAAGCCGCAAAACGCGGCAAACCCGCCGACGCGCTGCCGATGTGGGTCGCGGATATGGACTTTCAGACCCCGCCGTGCGTCGTCGACGCGCTCACGCGTGAGGTGCAGCACGGCATTTTCGGGTATTCCGACACGAACGACGCGTATTTCACCTCCGTCGCGGGCTGGTTCGCGCGGCGGTTCAACTGGGCTGTCGAGCCGCAATGGCTCGTAAAAACCCCGGGTATCGTCACCGCGCTGCACATCGCGGTGCGCGGGTTGACGAACCGCGGCGACGCGGTGATCATACAGACGCCCGTCTACTATCCGTTCACCGAGGCGGTCGAATCGACGGGGCGCAGACTCGTCGTCAACCCGCTCGTCGAGACGGACGGGTATTACACGATCGACTTCGCCGACTTCGAGCGCAAGATCGCGGACAACGCCGTGAAGATGTTCATTCTCTGCTCGCCGCACAACCCCGTCGGGCGGGTGTGGACGCGCGCGGAACTCGAAAAACTCGGCGAGATCTGCCTGCGGCACGGCGTGATCGTCGTGTCCGACGAGATACATGAGGACTTTGTGTACGCGGGTCACACGCATACCGTATTCGCGTCGCTGTCACCCGAACTTCGCGACATCACGGTCACCTGCACCGCGCCGAGCAAGACATTCAACCTCGCGGGGTTGATGATCTCAAATATTTTCATCGCTAATCATGACCTGCGCCGCGCGTTCAAGGCTGAATACGAGCGATTCGGGCTGAGTCAGCTCGGCGTGATGGGGCTTGTCGCGTGCAAAGCCGCGTATGACGGCGGCGAAGCGTGGCTCGGTGAACTGCTGACGTATCTCAGCGGCAACATGGACTATCTCGCGCAATTCGTCGGCGAGCATCTGCCGCATATCAAAGTCCGCAAGCCCGAGGGTACGTATCTCGCGTGGCTCGACTGCCGCGCGCTCGGTCTTGACGCGCGCGAACTCGACGATTTCTTCGCGCGCAAGGCAAAACTCTGGCTCGACGGCGGCACGATGTTCGGCACGGGCGGCGATGGGTACCAGCGCATCAATGTCGCGTGTCCGCGGAGTGTGTTGGAGGACGCGATGGCGCGATTGAGTGCGGCACTGTAAAAAACGGCAATATTAACGGCGCGGAGATTTGTAACCTCCGCGCCGCTTTATCGTTTATAGCTCTGAAACTTTTGTTGATTAATGTCTTATAGTTGTTTGCTTCGCAAACAACTGAATCCCCGGGGATTCAGTTGCTTGGTGCATGACCACGCAATCCTACCGTACTCGCCTTTGGTGCAGAATCCTTTTGTACTTAACATTTGTGTAGGTTTATTGTACTCCACACTTTGCCTTTTGTCAACAGGCAATCGCGTATATTTTCGTCATATTTGACAATTCACCAAATATCAGCATCGCGTTACAAAACGCGGTTTAATACGCGCGCCGAACGGTTAAAATCTCCGCAAACGGTGAAGGAGATTTTATCATGCTCAAAGGTATCACGCGGCGTGTGATCGTCGTAAAACCCGACAATAAGCTGTTCGACGAGGCGATATTTATCGTCCGCGACGACCCGCGCGACCGTCTCGGCATCTCGGCGGACGATGTGCTGCGTCAGGCTCAGACAGCGGCTCGCGAGATCACGCGTACGCGTTTCGCAGCGTCGTATCTGCGCTCCACGCGCGTGGCGTACGCGGTGTGGGCTTTGCTCGGAGCGACTGCGGCGTCACTGGTGTGGGGTCTCGTAATGATGTTTTCGTGAGACGCGTTAAAATAACGCTTGACAAACGCGCGCGCGTCTGCTATTATATAAATCTATCGCGGGGTGGAGCAGTCCGGTAGCTCGTCGGGCTCATAACCCGAAGGTCGGTGGGTTCAAATCCCCCCCCCGCAACCATGACTAAATTCGACAGAATCCGACGAAATACAACATCGGTTCTGTCGAATTTCGTTTTTTTCGCTTCGCGCAAATTTCATCTTACATTTCATCTTACAAAGTGCCGCAGAACGCGGCGATTTGGAGGAAACAGATAATATGGGCGAACTGACAACGCTGCCGAACATAGCCGCGAAGCTCGACGCGCAACTCGCTGAGGTCGGTATAACTACAATAGCGCAACTGACGGCTGTCGGGAGTCGCGAGGCTTGGCTTCGTATTCTCGCGCGTGACCCGTCTGCTTGCCTGATGCGCCTGTCCGCTCTCGAAGGCGCGATTCAAGGGGTGCGCTGGCATTACTTGGACGATACCGCAAAGCTGTCTCTCAAAGCGTTTTATAACGAACACAAAGGGAAAGCGTGACAAGCGTGTTGCATTTGGTATGTATAGCCGCAAAACCTCTGTAATTGCAACAATTACAGAGGTTTTGCTTATATTCCACAACATCAAACGAGGTGCAAAAAATGAAAAACGTCCTGTTGCTCGGCGACTCCATTCGATTGCTCTATCAACCGCTCGTACAAGCGCGTCTCCGTGACCGCGCCGCAGTGTACGGACCCGCCGAAAACGGTCGGTGGTCGGGGTACACGCTCAATTCACTGCGTTTTTGGCTGCCCATGGACTCGCCGTGGTCGCCCGCCGACGCGCTGCCGATACCCGATATCGTCCACTGGAACAACGGTATCTGGGACATGGGCGACGACTACGGTCTCGGTCGCCCGTTCACGTCGCCCTACGAATACGTCTCCGCGCTGGAACGCACGATCACCGTACTGCGCAAACTGTGCGGCGAAAAGGTCGCGATAATCATGGCGACGACGACACCGACCGCCGACACTGACCCGAGCGCGCCGCACGAGTATAACGAACTGTTAAAACAGGTCGCCGCGCGGAACGGGATCGAGGTGAACGATCTGTTCACCGCGATTGCGTCGGACATTCCCGCGAACATCAGCCCCGACCGTATTCACCTCACGGAATCGGGAACCGCAATCGCGGCGGCGCAGGTCACGGCGTGTATCGAGAGATATCTGTGAGACTGCGGCTACGCGTCAGCCAGCTCGGGCAATAACCCGTCCTCAATCCGCCACACGTCCTGAAACAGCGTCGTTGACCACGCGTGGGTGTTGATCGTGTTTTCGAGCTTGAAACCGTTCTCGCGCAAGATGTCCGTGACGGCGATGTGCAGGTCGAGGTTCCATTTCGCGGTCGGTGCGCGGTGTCCGTCGAACGCCGTGTCGGGCGTGGGCTGGAACACCGCGGGGAACGATGTGACGCCGACGGACGCGAGATACCGCACGCCCTCCAACGTCTTGGACGCGGGTTCGATACCCGTGACGAAGTTCGTGCAGACGTGACCTTTGCCGAACACGCGCGCGCCGTATTCGAGTGCTTCGACCCAGCGGTCGTACCCGATCAGGCGTTCTTTGCCGGGGCAGATCGTCTTGAAGAAGTTCTTGTCCCAGATTTCCAGATTCATCGAGAGGTCGGTGAATCCCGCGTCTTTCAGACGGTCAATCTGCGAAAAGTCTGTCGGTGCCGCTATGCAGACGGACGCTATGAGGTCGCGCGTGCCGAAATGCTCAAATATCGCCTGCAAACTCTCGATGTACAGGTCAATCTCACGGCGGTTCGCGAGAACACCGCCGTTGTAGTTCACGCGCCACGCGACACCCTCGTCAAACGCGGCTTTCACCGCTTCGGCGGTCTGTTGCAGCGTGTGTCGCGGACGCGGCGAACGCTCACCCGAGTAGAAATTGCAGAACAGGCACCCCTCGCCGTTCGCTTGAAAATAACAACCGGGTGCGGCACTCAACGCCGCGACACCTCGGTTCACAATGCCGACAAGACCGCGCATCGGCACGCCGTCGGAGGTCAATTTGTCGTGGAATTTCGGGCGTTCCTCAAAGGTCACGTCTGCGTACAGCACCTCGCCGCGTTTCAGCAGGTCGAACCGCCCGTCGTTGTACGTCAGCGCGTACGGCGACTCCTCAGTCTGCGCCACGACGGGGATATCCAACCCGTTGCGCAGTTTCATCATGGCGGGACGACCCTTGCCGCCGCTCTCAAACCCGCCCGCGCGCGCCTTGACACCCGCGCCGATGGCGTCGAGCGCGTCGTCGGGAATGGCGAAACCCTCGATCTGAATACGGGCTTTTTCGAGCATGGTGTCGTATTGCTTCTCGGTCAACATGGCGGTATCTCCTTAAATTTCAGCGATATACGTGAACGGGTCCTGCTCGTACCAACTCTCCTTGAACGGCAGCGGCGCGTTCTTCGACAGACGCTTGTTGAACTGGTAATTTTTCAGCAACCGCGATATGCGCCGCGCAACCTCGTACACACCGCTGTATCCCATGTAGTTGTACGAGACGCCGAAGATCGGCAGTATCGGCACGCCGTACTTCGCGGTGATGTTGTTGCCGCCCGTGTGCGAGAGAATGAGGTCGGGTTTGATGCGGCGTATGAGGTTCGCCTGCTCGAACGGCTGGTTCGTCGCGACATCGACGGGAACGCCGTCAATGTCCTCCAAAACGTCGAAAATCGGCTCGATGAACTCATCGAAATGGTGCGGTTTCATGCCCGCAATCTTCATGCCCAAATCCTGAATGATCTCGGCGGTGCCGACGACGCGCACCTCTCCCCCGCCGAGGAATACGGTTTTCTCGGCAAGCTCCGCGCGGAACGGTTCAAGTGCCTTGTCGAGCAGTTTGTCCTCGTAGGCGATGAGCGCGCGCGCTTCGTCGACAAGCTCGAAATGCTCCGCGATTTTGAGCAGCCAACGCGCGGTATTCTTGCGCCCAATCGGTATCGTGTCGATGATGAACGGGATACCGTACTTCTCCTGCATGTGCTTGACGAAATAGTCGTCGTGCGTGCCGCAAATCGCGACGTTGAGCGACGATTCGAGCGCGTACTGAAAGTCCTCAGGCTCCGAGTAGCACGGCAAAAACTGCACGTTCAGCCCAATCGCGGTGAGCAGCCGCTGAATCTCCAACTCGTCTGCGCGGCTCATCGAGGACACGTTGAGAATATTGACATTGCGGCTGATGAGATACTCGCGCCGCGCTTTTTCGAGGTCGCTCTCGTACAGTTTCTTGTCGCGGTCGGGATCGCGCACGTATTTTTTCAGTACGCCGTGATAGATCGCGTCGTACGCCGTCGCCATGACCTTCGTCTTGAACCCCTCGCAGTAGACGGGTACGACGGTCGCGGAGACCTGCGTCTGTAAATCATTTACGATGTTTTCCAGATCGTCGCCAATGAGCGACGGCACGCATGTGTTGCACACGATTATAGCCTCGGGGCGGAACTCCGCGTCGGCGAACAGCACCGTCTCGCGCAGTTTGCGCTCTCCCCCCGTGATAACGTCCGCCTCGTCGAGGTTCGTACTCAGCCATACGAGCGGTTCGGCGCGTTCATCGCGCAGTTTATGCAATGTCTGGGTGATGCCGACGGAGCCGACGCTCTGCGATCCGCAACCGATGGGCGCGTGAATGACGAACACGGCTTTGCGCATCGTGTACAGCACGGCTAAACTCAGCGTGAACTGGCAGCCGATAGTCTGCGAGAACGTGCGCCGAGCCTGATTCAGGCACCCGTCAGCACCGAAACACCCGCTGCGAGCACATTCAAGCAATTCCCCCGCCGTTCCGCCGAACGCGATATTAGTTTTGAGCCGCTCCTCGCGAACAGGCGCGGCGTTTGAATTTAAGTAGTCCATAATAACTCCTTTGAAAGAGGTTAGAGATTGGATGTAAGACGTTAGAATGCGTGGGACGTTGGACGTGGGGACGTTGGACGTGGGACGGGCTAATCGCCCCTACGACCCGTTACCCAACGCCGCCGCAACACGTCCAAACCCCCGTAACTGTTAACTGTTAACTGCCGTCATCTTCCCGATATTACCGCGCTTATCAGGTCCTCTACGAGGGTCAGCGCGCCGTTCAGACCCGCGTATGCGCGTCCGAACACCAATCGGTTTGTCACGGGGAATGTCGCGGTCAGCAGCGGGTAGCCGTACTCGTCGGCGATACCGCGCTCTATCGAGCTGCCGATAACCACCACCTGATTGTACAGGTCGGTGTACCTGTCGTTGTGGTTCTGCGGGAACAGCTCCGCTATGTAGTGCTTTATCGACGACGCGTCGGTGTTGAACCGCACGTCGGGCGCGACAGCGGACTCGTAATCCCGAAAACGCGCGAGCAAGTTGTCTTTTACGTCGTCGTCTTTGATCTGGTCGGTGATGACCGCGAGACGCGGAATCCACCCCAACTCGTCGGCGACGAACTTCGATATCGGCGGCACGTAGTTCGCGTCGCCGACGATGATCGCGTACCGCTGCAAGTCCACATCGTTGTACAGGTCGGCGAGACGCTCGATGTACGCATAATACGTCCTGCGCTCGGGTGCCAACGCCTGTGTGACGACTTCGGGCGCGATACCGAGCGCGGCGGCGACGGCGCACAGGAACGTCTCCGTGTCGGTAATGCCGATCGGCAACCCCGTCGTGATGAACGGTATGCCGTGCAACTCCTCGTACTCCTGCGCCGTGCGTACGCCGTACGTGTCGGACACGACTACGTTCAGCGCGGCGGAACCGCTGCGTCTGATGTCCGCAATCGTCTCCCCCTCGCCGAACAGCGTGTTCGCGCGCACGCCGATCAGCGCGAGCAGGCGTTTCAGCTCTTTAAGATTGCCCTCCCAGAACACGTCCTGCCCGGGGATTATGCCGAGAATGTTCACGGTTGCAGGTATCGTCTCCTGTCCGCGCGGCACGAGTTTTTTCGCGAACGCGCTGAGCAGTGTGTCGTACCCGTCAAGCGAATCGCCCTGAAAACTCGGCGTATGCACCGCGATGAGCGGCACATCGGCGTCCGCGTACTCGGAGCACACAGCGTCCACGTCGTCGCCGATCATCTCGACCATACACCCCGTCAGCACGACGTACAGATCGCCGTCCATGACTTCGAGCGTCGTCTTAATCTGCTCGCGCAGATGCTCGTCGCCGCCGAATACGATGTCGCGCTCGATGACGTTTGTGCTCGGCAGCGCGAGACCGCCGCAATAGCCACCGCCGATGTACGCGGAACCGTTGTTCATGCCGCCGAACAGGTTCGAGCCGCACCCCGCGGACGTGTGCAATATCGGTATCGCTCGGTTGATCGCGCGCAGTACGCCGAGCGCGCCGCCCATCGCGCACGAATAGCGCGGTCTATCCACAAATTTACTCATAAAATCACCTCGAAATCAGACAATGTAACGCATCTCCGATCCTAAATTGTTAATTGTTAACTGTTAATTGTTAATTGCCGTCGTAGTCTCGTTCACGGCTCTTGAACAGGTTGGTCGACAGATAACGCTCGCCCGTGTCGGGCAGCAGCGCGACGACGATTTTCCCGCGGTACGCGTCACGTTTTCCGATCTGCGTCGCCGCAAACGCGGCGGCACCCGAGGAAATACCGACGAGCAGACCCTCCGTGTGCGCCAGTTCGCGTGCCGTGTCGAACGCCTCCGTATCGCGCACCTTGAACACCTCGTCGACAACGCTCAAATCCAGCACATTCGGCACAAATCCCGCGCCGATACCCTGAATCTTGTGCGGTCCCGACTTGGAACCCGACAGCACGGCGGACGAATACGGCTCCACGGCGTAGATTTTCACGTCAGGGTTCTTCGCTTTCAGTGCCGACCCGACTCCCGTGACAGTGCCGCCCGTTCCGACACCGCACACGACGGCGGCGACCTGTCCGTCCGTGTCGCGCCAAATCTCCTCGGCGGTCGTGCGGCGGTGAACTTCGGGGTTCGCGGGGTTGTTGAACTGCTGCGGTATGAACGAGTTCGGTATCAGCGCGTTCAACTCCTCAGCCTTGCGAATCGCGCCCACCATACCGTCCTTGCCCGGTGTGAGAATGAGTTCAGCGTTCAGCGCGGACAGCAGACTGCGCCGCTCGACCGTCATCGTCTCGGGCATCGTGAGAATGAGCCGATACCCGCGCGCCGCCGCGACGAACGCCAGTCCGACGCCCGTGTTGCCGCTCGTCGGCTCGATAAGCACGGTGTCGTGCGTGATCAGCCCCGCGTCCTCGGCGGCGGTGATCATCGCGAACGCGATGCGGTCTTTCACGCTGCCGAGCGGGTTAAAGTATTCGAGTTTGGCGACGAGCCGCGCTTTCACCCCTTGGTTTTTGTTGTAATCGGTCAACTCCAACAACGGAGTGTTCCCGATCAGCTCAGTAAGTTTTCCCGCGATCTTTTCCATATTTCTATCCTCCTATATGTATGTGTGCAACAGGTTATCAAAGTCCGCCGTAACTCCCGTCCAACTCCCGAAATTGTTAATTGTTAACTGTTAACTGTTAACTGTTAACTGCCATAACATCTCACCAGATGCTCATCACCGTCGCCGCCCACGTCCGCGAGATCGGGGTTTCGCTCACCGCACGTCTCCGACGCGTTGGGGCAGAGCGCGTAGTAGGCGCAACCGTGTTCACTCGGTTCGCGCAACGCCGCCGCGTTGCCATCAGCGAAGCCGCCCGTCCCGTCGATATCGGGTACTGCGGCGAGCAACGCCTGCGTGTACGGGTGCCGCGCGTTGCGGTAAATGTCGTCGGAACTCCCCTGCTCGACGATCTGCCCCTTGTACATGACGGCGATGCGGTCACAGAGATAGTAGACGACGTTCAGGTTGTGCGAGATGAACAGCAGCGAGAGATTGAGCTTGCGGTGCAGTTCGTCGAGCAGATTGAGTATCTGCGCGCCCGCCGACACATCGAGCGCGGACACGGGTTCGTCCGCGACGAGCAGTTCGGGGTCGAGAATCAGCGACGCGCCGATGCAGATACGCTGTTTCTGCCCGCCCGACAGCTCGTTCGGAAAACGCGACTTGTACGACGGGTCAAGCCCGATAAGCTCCAAAATCTGATTCACGCGGTCGTTCTGCTCGTCTTTCGTGCCGAGCTTGTGTACACGCAGCGGCTCCAACAGCGTCCACCCGATGCGTTTTTTGCTGTTCAGCGCGCCGCTCGGGTCCTGAAACACCGCCTGAACCTGTTTCCGCACCGATTTTGTGCGTTTCGCGCTCACGACCTGCCCTTTGACGCGTATCTCGCCCGAGTAGTCGATCAGACCGAGTACCGCCTTGCTGAGTGTGGACTTGCCGCAACCCGATTCGCCGACGATACCGAACGCCTCGCCGTGCGCGATTGTGATCGACACGTCCGACAGCACCTGCTTTTTCTTCGAGCGTCCGAACAGCCCTAAACCGCTGTCGTCGTAGAAGTTGACGAGGTTGCGCGTCTCCAATATCGCGTCAGATTTCATACTCCACCTCGCTCACTTTCTCCGCAAGAACGCAGTTTATCGCGTGATTCTCGTTCAGATGAATCCGACGCGGCACCTCCGTGAAGCAGCGGCTCTCCGCGCTCAGGCACCTCGGCGCGAACGGGCAAGGCAGATGCTCCTCAAACACGGACGGCACATGCCCCTTGATGCTCACAAGCGGTTTTCCCCTACTCGACGCGGTGGGTATCGAGCCGATCAGCCCTTTCGTGTACTCGTGTACGGGGTTGTTGAAGATGTTGTACACCGTACCCTCCTCGACGATCTTCCCCGCGTACATGACCGCCATTCTGTGGCAGAAGCGGCTCACAACGCCGAGATCGTGCGAGATGAACAGTATAGCGATCTTGTACTCGCGGTTGATCGAGGTCAGCAGGTCGAGAATCTGCGCCTGCATCGTCACGTCGAGCGCGGTAGTCGGTTCGTCGGCGATCAGCAGTTTCGGGCGCGCGATAATCGCCATCGCTATCATCACGCGCTGTTGCATACCGCCCGACAACTGGTGCGGATAACTGCGCATCACCTTGTCGGGGTCGGGTAATCCGACTTTTATCAGTACATTGCGCACGTCCGTCGCCGCCTCTTTCGCGGTGCGTTTGTTGTGCAGCAACAGCACCTCGGCGACCTGTTTCCCGATCTTCATGAGCGGATTCAGCGAACTCATCGGCTCCTGAAACACCATCGAGATGTCCTTGCCGCGCAACCGCACTTTCTCTTTTTCCGTGATGTGCAGAATGTCCTGCTGTTCAAAGACGATACTGCCGCTGTCAACGCGCAGATTGTCGGACAGCAGACCCGCAATCGCGAGCGCGGTCATGCTCTTGCCGCAACCCGATTCGCCGACAAGTCCGAGTATCTCGCCCTCGCGCATACTGAACTCGATGTCGTCCACGGCGGGGAAATAGCGGTCGCCCTGCTGAACGCCGACGGAGAGATTGTACACTTGCAGCAATTTTTCATCAGGTTTCATGTGCGATAGCCTTTCTTGAGCCATTTATCATTCTGAGACTTTTCTGTCATTCTGAGCGAAGCGAAGAATCCCCTTGATTACCGATTCATCTCGCGACATGCGTCGTAACCCACGTCCAACCCTGCCCCTTTTCGGAAAGGGGGTGCCGACCGCAGTCGGCGGGCTTTGTCCTCCGCAACTCGCGTCTCCGTTGTTAACTGTTAACTGAAAATCACGGCAGTAATTTTCTAATGCCCTCGCCTAAGAAATTCAACCCTACCACCGTAAATATGATGAATAACCCGCTCACTACGGCGTACCATGGCGCGATGAACAGTTGCGCCTGAGCTTCGGACAGGATTCTGCCCCAGCTCGGTATCGGCGGCTGCAACCCCAGTCCGAGGTAGCTCATGCCCGATTCCGCCATGATTGCGTTGCTCAGCCCGAGAACGAGCGACGAGAGCAGCGACGGGTACACGTTCGGCAGGATATGCACGAAGATAATACGCAGGCGCGACGCCCCGAACACCTTGGCATTGTTCACGAAATCCGCGCTCTTGTATTGCAGCAGTCCCCCGCGCGCGATACGCGTAAAGCTCGGGATAAACAGTATGCTTAGCGGAATGATGATCGTATACCGCCCCTGATGCATGACCGTGACCATGACGAGCGCGAGCAAAATCCCAGGGAACGAGCTGACCGCGTCCATCACGCGCATGATCACCTCGTCGAGTGCCTTGCCGAAATATCCCGCGATAAGCCCGAGCAGTACGCCCGTAGTCAGACTTATCGACACCGTACTCACGGCGACGAGCATCGTGTGCTTGATACCCGCCATCAGACGGCTGAGGATATCGCGCCCGAAGTTGTCCGTGCCGAGCCAGTGCGCAGCTGACGGTTTGTTGAGCTTGTCGGCGATGTTCATGCTCATCTCGTACGGGTCGTACGGCGTGTATATGAGACTGATCAGCATCAGCGCGAGAATGATACCCGTGAACACCGCGCCGATCTTAAATTCCGCGTTCAATTTGTTTCGCATAACTCTCCCTCCCGCCGTCACGTTATTTTGATGCGCGGATCGACGAGTTGCACCGCGACATCGGCTAACGTATTCACTATGATGATGATCAGCGAGATGAATACGACCATACCCTGAACCATCGGGAAATCGCGCGAGGTGATCGACCCGATAAGCAGACCGCCGATACCGGGAATACCGAACACCTGCTCGACTATGATACTGCCGCCCAGCGCGTTCGCGGTTATCATGCCGATGAGCGAGATGATAGGCACAAAAGCGTTCTTCAAGACATGCTTGTACAGAACGCCCTTGGCGGTGTTGCCCTTTATGTACGCCGTCTTGACGTATTCGCGTTTGAGTTCCTCGATGATCGAGGTGCGCAGGTATTTCAGCACCACGGCGATATTCGGTATCGCCATGACGATGGACGGGAAGATCAAAAATTTCAAAAACGCGCTGATATCCGTGCGGTACGACACGTACCCGCCGGGCATGAACAGTTTGAGCTTCAACCCGAAAAACCAGATAAAGAATATGCCGAGATAGAAGCCCGGTATCGAGATTGCGACCATGGCGACGGTGCTGATCGCCTTATCCCCGAACTTCCCGCGTTTGCGCGCCGAGTAAATGCCGAGCGGGATAGCGACGGCGAACGTCAGAATCAGCGTCATCACCGCGAGCGTAAACGTCACGCCGACGCGCTGTCCTATAAGCTCCAACACGGGTTTTTGGTACTTGATCGAGGTGCCGAAATTGCCCGTCAACATGCCGCCCACCCAGTTGATGTACTGCGACGGCATACTCGCGTTCAGTCCGAGCTGTTCGCGCAGCATGTCAACGCGCTCCTGCGACGCCTCGGTGCCGAGAATCATGCGCACGGGGTCGCCGGGTACGATGTTGAACGCCAGAAAGATGAGCAGCGTCACTATCAGCACCGTCGCAACCGTAATCGTGAGCTTTTTCGCGAAATACTTCATGCGGATAACTCCCCAACGCGCCCCGATACCGAGGTGTTAAAACCTCGGTGTCGGTAACGCGTGAATCTCAATTAGCGCGAATGTTGCGTGGTTACGCGAGGTGGATTGTCGAGTAGTCCGTTACGTACAGTGGATAGTCCTCGTACCCTGCGAATTTGCTGCTGAGCACCGCGTGAACCGCGATGTCCTGAATGTAGACGCTCGCCGCGTCGTCC